>CAZSHA010000010.1:0-41263 GCA_964606575.1 uncultured Muribaculaceae bacterium
TTGCTGCATCAACTTTTTCCATTTGACATATGCAAAGATCGCTATAATTGCGTAAACTCCATATAAGACAGATGTGAAATATAGGTCGTTATATACATATAATGCGCAGCTCACTACATCTACAGCAATCCATGACAACCATTGCTCAAGGTGCTTGTGTGCCAGCATCCACATGCCTACAATGCTTAGTGCTGTTGTGAAGCTGTCGCACCACACAACGTCGCTATTGGTATAATTGGCTAAGATATAGGCGATGGCTAGCCATGCGGCTGCAAAAACAACGGTGAGCGGCAAGTATGTACGTTTGGGCATACGTGTTATGGGTAATTCCTTCTCTTTACGAGCCGAACTTTTCTTGCCCCATTTCCATATTATCCAACCGTAGATAGCAGCCAGTAAGTAGTAGATATTTATTCCAAAGTCGGCATATAACCCGGCATCATAATAAACAAAAATATAGATAGCAGGCATAACAATGCCCGCTATCCATAAATGTATGCTAGCTCTATATTCTAGTATCAAATAGATGACACCGACTATAGTTCCTAATATTTCGAGATAATTCATTGTGAGTAGGGTTTTGAAATATTAGAATTTTAGTGCGATGCTTCCCATTACGTTTATTGGCGCTTGTGCCGCATATCCGGCGTAACGGTAGATTTGTTTATCGCCATTATCGTCCACATAATATCCAGCTCCAGCATAACCGTTATTCTCGTATTCCTCGCTAAAGATGTTGTAGATTGAGAATCCTACACGAATGTGTTTTACGCTAGGCAACTTGAACGTGTAGCCTAGGTGAAGGTTGGAAACAAAATAAGCATCAAGCACTTGTTCTTCGCTCTTAGCGTTGCTCATGTATTGCTTTGATACGTATTGTGATTGAAGCGAAGCATCAAATCCGTTCCAGCTGAAATTGAATGCGTTGTTCAATGTCACGTCTGGTGAGAATGCGATAGGTGTGTCGCCGTGATTGATTGAGATAGGATTGGTCCATTCGTCCTCATAAATCATCTCGGTGAAATTCTTTATACGGTTACGGCTGAATGTGGCATTGATATTCCAGTCAAACCAACTGCTTGGGCGTACGCCTAGCGACAATTCTACCCCCATACGGTAGCTGTCGGGTACGTTTACCGACATAGGGTTTCCTGTGTCGCTCAATTGTCCTGTAAGCACAAGTTGGTCGGTATAATCCATATAGTACAAGTTCACTCCAGCATTAAGCATGCTGTTGTTGAAGTTGTAACCGAGTTCGTAATCATAAAGTTTCTCGGCCTTTGGGAAATTTTTAGGGTCGCCGTCGGTATAGTTGTCACGTGTAGGCTCTTTTTGTGCTACCGATAAAGATGCGAACAAGCGGTTGCCCTCGTTGATTTTCCAATTAAGACCTACTTTAGGATTTAGGAAATCGAAACTTTCGTTCACAGCCAGCGTTTGCATGCCTTCTATGTTGTAGTCGTAGGTGTCGCTAATACCGTCAATCGTATACTTGATGTGGCGATATTGCAAGTCGGCATAAGCATTTATGCCGTTTGCGATGTCGATGTTAGCGCGTGCATAGATGTTGCCATCGGTTTTCTTTCCTTTGTTGCGATAATATTCTTGGTTAGGATCGATATCGCCTACATAGTTGCGAACCCATAGAACTTCACCGAAATGCCAACCGCTATATTGGTTTAATGCTCCACCAATCACAGCATCAACTCTACCTTTCTTGTATAGGAGTGAGAAAACACCGCCACCGAAGCCGTTATCCATAGCCTTTTTACGTATGAGGTCGCTTTTTTTAACCTTCTCTCCATCAACGTAAAACGGTTCTAGTCCATACTCGCTTAACGTGCGGTTAGTCTTATACTGTTCGTAATAACCGTCGCCCTTGGTGTAATGAAAGGCTAGATTCAAACGCCAGTCGTCGTTAAGCACTTGGCTTAGGTGAAGTTGGAAATTGTGTTGGATGTAATTGTCGGTTTGATTGTCGTAGAATGCAACGTTGCCATCCTTGTCGTAGTAAAGACCGCAAGGGTTGTAACGTCTGCCGTATTCTTTCATATCATCTTTGGATGCGTAATCCCAAGCATGATAAGTCTTTTCTGTTCCACCGAAAGCAATCAATCTCAAAGTGGTGTTATAGCCGTAATAGCCAGCTTGGGCGAAATAAGAATACAAATCGGCTTCAGCACGGTCGATGTAACCGTCAGTGCCAATGTTTGACAATCTTGCGTCAAAAGCCCAGTGACCATTGATAAGACCAGTTCCTAGCTTGAATGTTTCCTTGTGCGTGTTGTATGAGCCATAAGATGTGTTTAGCTCGGTATACGGCACGTATGAAGGAGTGCTTGTGAGCATGTTGATACTAGCTCCGAATGCGCCTGCGCCGTTGGTCGATGTTCCTGCCCCTCGTTGGATTTGAATGTCTTTGACCGAAGAAGCGAGGTCGGGCATATTCACCCAGTACACATTGTGGCTTTCGGAATCGTTAACAGGAACTCCATTGGCAGTGATGTTCACACGAGAGCCGTCAGTACCTCTAACTCGTAGCGAAGTGTAACCTATACCAGCTCCCGCATCGCTAGTTGTGATTATAGAAGGAGTCATTGAGAGTAGATACGGAAGGTCTTGACCGAAATTCCGTTTTGCGATTTGCTCGCTGTTCAAGTTAGTGAAAGCGATAGGCGTTTTTTCGGTAGCACGTGATGCTATTACCGACACTTCTTGTAGGTTCACGCTCTTGGTTGAGTCTGCCTGTACGGAATCAGCCGCACAGACGACATTGCTTGCAGCCCATAATAGGGCGACAACCGTCATAAAATTTTTCTTCATTTTGATTTTGTTTAAGTTCTCTACGCCGGCATTACCCGGTTCAGATTCTATGGGTATGATCTCAGCCCGTTATATTAAGGCACCCCTACTCAGCGAATCGGTGCAAAGATACGCCATTTTCTCCGAATACGCAACATTGCTTTACCAGATAGTAAATATTTCTCGCCCATTTTGCTCAAAGAAACATTCCAAAACCTGTGATAGCCAAATGTGACGGTTCTATTCGGAAAAAGTGTCATCAGGTGACACAAATTTCGACTGGAGTTCGTGAAATGAATTTTAGGGAATAGATTTCTAGGTGGAAATGCGACATGAAAAATATGGCAGAATTCAGTGTGAGAAAAAGGATTCTGCCATATTTGTTTGAATGTAACTAATTCTAAATGTGTGAATAAAAGTGTTGGGCTTTATTCGGCAAGAGCCTGTTCTATGTCGCCTATGATGTCGTCAACGTTTTCGATTCCCACAGAAAGTCGTATCAAATCAGGAGCTACTCCAGCTTCACGCAATTGCTCGTCGGTCATTTGGCGGTGGGTGTGGCTTGCTGGATGTAATACGCACGAACGAGCATCGGCAACGTGTGTGACTATGCATATCATCTTCAATCGATCCATGAAGCGTATGGCATCTTCACGAGTGCCTTTAAGTCCGAATGCTATAACTCCGCAAGAGCCATTAGGCATATATTTCTTGCCAAGTTCATAATATGGGCTATCGGGCAGACCGCTGTATTTTACCCATGCCACATGTTCGTTCTTACTTAAGTATTCAGCTACGGCTTGCGCGTTCTCGCAATGGCGTTGAACACGCAAATGAAGTGTTTCAAGACCTAGGTTTAAAAGGAACGAGTTCATAGGAGATTGTATTGACCCTAGGTCACGCATCAATTGCGCTGTTGCTTTGGTGATATATGCCCCTTTGCCGAATCGTTCGGTATATGTGAGTCCGTGATAAGATTCATCGGGAGTAGTAAGTCCGTGGAATTTGTCGCCGTATGCGTTCCAGTCGAAATTGCCGCTGTCGACGATTGCACCTCCCACCGATGTGGCATGACCGTCCATATACTTTGTAGTGGAGTGTGTTACGATGTCGGCGCCCCATTCAAAAGGACGGCAGTTGATAGGAGTAGCAAACGTGTTGTCTACGATTAGAGGCACTCCGTTACGGTGAGCTATGCGGGCAAACTTTTCTATGTCAAGCACTTCGCATCCAGGATTTGAGATGGTTTCGCCAAATAGACATTTCGTGTTAGGACGAAAAGCCTTTTGGATGTCTTCTTCGCTACTGTTTTGGTCTATGAAAGTAACGTCAATGCCAAGTTTCTTCATTGTCACGCCGAAAAGGTTGTAAGTGCCTCCATATATTGCGGTGGCACACACAAAGTGGTCGCCTGCTTCGCAAATGTTGAATACCGCATAGAAATTGGCAGCTTGTCCAGAAGATGTGAGCATGCCAGCCACACCGCCTTCTAGTGCCGCAATTTTAGCCGCTACAGCATCGTTTGTGGGATTTTGCAGACGTGTGTAGAAATAACCGGTATCTTCAAGGTCGAATAGGCGAGCCATCTGTTCGCTATTGTCGTATTTGAATGTTGTACTTTGATAGATAGGTAGAACACGAGGTTCTCCTTTAGATGGTTTCCATCCTTCTTGAACACATATAGTTTCTTGATTAAATTGTTTTTCCATATATAATAGTTGGTAGTGTTATTAATGTTGCAAAATTAACAATAATACACCTTTTGTTGCATGTCGACACCGAAAATATAGTACTTTTGCATGATTTTTTTAAGAAAGGCAATGAGAAATATTGAAAACAGACCGTCGTTGTGGTATCATTTGCTAGCTTTGGTTACAATATGCGTATGGGGTACGACATTCGCATCAACCAAAGTGTTGCTTATTAATGGTCTTACTCCGTCGGAAATAATGTGTTATCGTTTCGGGATAGCTTACGTGCTTTCGTGGATGTGTACGAGGCGATTGTTTGCCGACAATCTTGTTGACGAACTGTATCTGGCTTTGGCTGGATTTGTGGGCGGTACGATTTATTTCTTGTCGGAAAACACCGCAATTAAGTTTTCGATAACCTCAAATGTGGCGTTGATAGTGTGTGCTACTCCAGTGTTGACGGCTTTACTTGCTATATTGTGCTATAAAAACGTCAGATTCACCCGCAAACTTGCCATTGGCTCGGTGATAGCACTGGTGGGAATAGGTTTCGTGATACTTAATGGGGCTGTGTTGAAGATAAATCCGTTAGGTGATTCGTTAGCTTTGGCTGCTGCGATGTCGTGGGCAATTTATAGCGTTGTATTAAGACGGTTTGACGGTCGTTACAGCACATGGTTCATTACACGCAAAATATTTTTCTATGGACTTATTACTATGTTCCCAGTGATATGCTTAGATGGTGAGCCTTTGCATCTTGAAGCCTTTGCCGTGCCAGCAGTGGCGTATAACATACTATTTTTAGGAGTTGTTGCCTCTATGTTGTGCTTCTATTCGTGGAATCTAGTGCTGTTAAAATTGGGAACGATAAGAGCTTCTAATTATCTCTATACGCAACCCATAGTGTCGCTTGTGTGTTCGGTTGCGGTTTTGGAAGAACCTATAACCTATATCGCAGGTATTGGCACGGTGTTTATCTTGCTTGGCATATATGTAGCCGAACATGGCTTCACATTCCATAGAAAACACAAAGAGGTCGTTTAGCGACCTCTTTGTTGTAATGCCAGAATGGCTTATGGACGTGCTGGTGGAGTTCCGCCTCCTCCAGGTCCGCCACCACTGCTACCTATCTGTGTTACCATTGATGATGGCGTGAACGTTGTAGCTTGAGTGCCGCCTGAGTGTGTTCCGCCAGTGATGTGGCCGTTAAAATTTTCTCCACCGCTCACTGTTCCGCCTGTTAGAATCGAATAAGTCTTGCTAGAGTCCAAAGCGTTGCTGCTGAAGACGAATTTACCTCTGCTGAATGTGCGAGGGTATTTAAATGTAACAACCTCGTTGCCTGATTCCTCGATACGTATGATTTGCCCGGCAGTGGCGTTGGATGGAGAGTAGATGATAGTGCGTTGTGTGCAAACGCTGGATGTAGGCGTACTTGTGTCACCGCCGATACCTATAATTACGCCACCAGTAATTTTAAACGTGTTCTGATCGCAGTCAAAACTTCCTTCTGGTTGATTAGTTCCAACCGCTATAACGATGCCTCCGTTGATTGTGATAGTGCCGTTAGAGTCGATACCGTCGTTGCCGGATGCGTTAGCAAAAATCTTACCGCCGTTGATAGTCAAGTCGTATTTAGCGTTAATGGCATCATCGTAGGTGTTAAGCACGATAGTTCCGCCATTGATTGTCATTACGTTCTTACTTTCAAGACCCTCGCCGCCATCGGTTGTAGTGGTGACGTTGATTTCACCACTATGAATAGTCATGTTTCCGTCAGCCTTGATAGCTTTAGGATTGGCATAATCGGCATTTTCGCCTGTGCCTGAAACTAAGAATTTTTGTCCCGAGGTCTTAACGGTGATAGACGGATTACAGTTCTCCCCGCCTATGATTATATCACCGTCGCATGAAATACCCTTGCCTGCGCTGCCAGTGCTTTCGGCTATTATTGTACCGCCCAAAATGCTTAACACTTTATCGCACTTGATGCAAGTTGCGGAATAGGAGTCTAGCACTCCGTCGACATCGGTGTATTTAGCACCTCCACCGGTAGTCTTGATGTCTATTGTACCGCCAGTAATGGTGACATCGCCATCGGCTGTAATGCCCTTTCCAGCTTCGCCAGTAGAGAAAATCGTTAATTTTCCTCCTGTTATGGTCACGCATGAGTCGGTCTTTACAGCCGAGCAGTAGCTAGGGTCGCCTTCGGTTACCACCACATTGCCTGATGTGTTTATTGTGATATCCCCGCCATTTATTGTGATAGGTCCATCGGTCTTGATACCTTTAGACGTGTCAACTGTAACGTTGATTACAAATGTGCCATCGTTAATTTCTATTGCGGCAGCATCGGCATCTACAGCATCGCTACTTGCGGCTATTTCAAAATATCCGCCGTTCACGGTAAATTCGTTTTTAGTGTGGAACGCATCAGATGCAGCCGATTTAATAACGAAGATACCACTATTTACCGTGATAGCCTTATCGGAAACAATCGCATGTTTGTTAAGAGCTGTAACGTCGAGTGTTCCGCTACCATCAAACACTAAATTGCCCTCGCTGAACAGCGTGCCTTTCATGTCCTCATCGTCTACTGTGGTATAAGTTTCACCGTCGCATAAGATGTTTTCAGTGCCGTCCATTAAGGTTATAGTCACCTCTTTTTTGCCTTGTATGTTAATAGCTGCGCCATCGGCATTGGTGATAACGGCATTGCTTAACGACAAGTTAACCTTTCCGGAATTATATAGTTTCAAAGAACCGTCGGTGGTAGTTCCCGAAATTATGCACGCAATAGGTTCTTCGGTGGTTGACGTTATGGTTACGTCTGCTCCGTTTTTTGTCACTGTCACTCCGTCGAAAGCGAGCGGATTGATGATGCGAGCGTCTTTTTCGTTGTAAATTATTTGTATTACATCCTCGCTGTTGTCGAATGTTATATCAAGTATGTCGGCAATAGTGAAAAGAGTGGTGCTGAGATTCTTCGTGGTAACGTTAAGGCTTGTGTTGTCTGATGAGAGTGTGATTTCTTCAACGTTGCCCACTTTAGTACCCACTGATATGCTGTTGCTTTGATTGATAAAAATCTTGTCTTGTGCGTTAAGCGAAACTGACGCTATACACAAAACGCTTGCTATTAGGTTTAGTGCCAATTTTCTCATCGCTTAATGAATTTGAATGTTTGTGATTCGATTTTAACAATGTATATGCCAGAAGGAAGTTCCGACACCGATAATGAGCCGTTGTCGGTAATTGTGGCGCTAATAACACGCATACCCACGGTTGAGAATATATCAACAGATTGAGTGCCGTTTAGTCCGCTTATTTCAAGCACGTCGCCTTGAAGTGAAACAGCGGGGTTGTTTGTGCCAGCCTCAATGTCACTTATTGCCGAGAAATTTCCCGAGAATGTTATTTTTGCTAGCGAAGTGAATGATGCGGTTTCACTAGTCCCGTCAAAAGAATTAACAGCCAAAGAGCCGTTAGCTAACGTTATGTTCTTAATTTCTTGTAAGTTAATGCTTTTGGTTTCGCCATTGGAGAAATTAAGGACCAAATGTTTCTCGCAATAGCCATAAAATATGGTTGAAAGCAAGAAAAAGATTAGAAAATAGAGTTTCTTTGACATTGTTTTGTTGGTTTAGTTAATAAAATTGGCGCAAGTTAGTGATATTTGGCAGTTTCTGCAAATACTATAGATAGAAAATAAAAAAGAATCGCTCAACCACCAGTCGAACGATTCTTTGATGCAATGTCGTTAACACTTCATGGTGATAATAGGGGTGTTATATCTGATGAAAACGATTTGTGAAAATAACAAGTGAAAAGTTTAAGAATGAAAACATAATTCCCTATATTTGTAGTGATAAACATTAGTATAAATCTAAAAAACATATTGCCTATGGAGTGAAAACGAGGAAGAAAATATTAAAGATTTCTTAGATTGAAATCTTTTTAGAGAGATGAAAATAGTAATAAAAACGGAGAAAAGCGTTTCTTTCGTTCAAATATAATTGAGCTTCGGCTCTTGTTCTCTAATCTTGAATACCGCCAATATTCGTCACACGAGAACAAGCAGTATGGAAGTTTGCGTCTTTGGCGTGGACTATTCTTGCTTGTTGTGTGACAGGTCACTTGGCGGTAACCTAAGATTAAGCGAGCTTGAATGGTTGCACGTCTTTTCTTTTTTAAAACATTAAAGAATAATGAAAGAAACAATAATATTTTTATTAGTAATAGCTTTTTCTTGTTCAGCTTATTCTCAAAGGAAAGTAGAAATAGTAGATGAGGTTAAAACTGAAGTGAATGATGAAGCAGAGAAAAAAGTAATAAGGCGAAAAAGTGGCTATAGGAAGATTCTCTAATGAAACTCAGTATGCTAAAGGGTTGTTTTATGATAAGGATAATGACCCTATGGGAAAGCAGGCATTGGATATATTAACAGCTAAATTGGCGGCTTCTGGAAAGTTTATTTTATTAGAGAGAAATGACTTGTCTGCTATTCTTGATGAAGCCCAACGAAGCGGAACAAATTTATCATCGACTGTAGGTGCTGATTATCTTATAATCGGTTCGATTACAGAGTACGGCAGAAAAAATACTGGAAAGTCGGGAGTCTTTACTACAACAAAAGTTCAGACTGTAGAGGCGGCTGTGTCAATAAGGTTGGTTGATGTGGCTACTGGGTTGATTATTTATTCGGATGAAGCTAAAGGGGCAGCAGAAACAACAACGAAAACAACTATGGGAGTTGGAGGAAAAGCGGGTTTTGATGCTACATTAAGCGATAAGGCAATTTCAGAAGCGATAGGTCAATTGGTAGAGAATATTATCAATAAGTGTACTGATAAGCCGTGGAGAACGTATTTCTTAGCTTATGAAGATGATGCTTTAATTGCGGGAGGTAAAAGTCAGGGCTTGGAAGAAGGCTTGGTTCTAAAATTGAAGACGAAAGGGAAAAAAGTAAAGAACCCTCAAACTGGAATTATGATAGAATTGCCAGGTAAGGAGATTGGAACAGTAAAAGTTCTAAGTATGGGCGGTGATACTCCTGAAACAGAATATTCATTTGTTGAAGTATCGGGAGATGTGGATAAAAATAATCTAATGAATTATATAATAGAAGAATAATTATGGTACAAAAAATACTAATAGCGTTTGTATCTGTAATTGTGTTGTTATTTGCAGGTTGTAAAGCGCATTATCCTGTTTCGCAACAGAGCGGGAAAGAAGACATGGCTTATTTGCTTTTTGTCAGTGAAAGTAATAAATCATATAAGATAAATGTGTTATTAGATAGGAGTTTGTCATTTGATGCAAAAACGGTAAGAGCAAAAGATGCCGATAGAAATGGTACTGCTTATGCTGTAGGAACAGGCAGGCATAAAATAAAGGTGTTAAAAGACGGTAACGTCATATATGAGAAAGAAATATTTATATCAACACAAGAAACTAAGAAAATTACATTGAGATGAAACAGAAAATAATAATGGTGGTGTGCTGCGTGTTGTTGATGGCTTCATGTGTAACAACAGAAAAAACGCTTTATTCATGGTATGATAGTGAAGATGCTGCATATCAATATCAGAAGAAAGCTACAGATAAAACTTTGGATAAAGCCATGTCGGAATATTTAAAGGTACTAGAAAAACAGAAAGGCACTAGAAAAGTTGTTCCACCAGGTATAAACGCTGAATATGGTTTTATGCTGGTGAAATCTGGGAAAGTAGATCAAGGAATAGAATATTTGAAAAAGGAAGTTTCTTTATATCCTGAATCAGAAATTTATATATCAAGAATAATAAAACAATTAGAGCAATGAAAAGCAAAATTATTTTAACAATAGTGAGTGTGTTATTGCTATCTTCTTGTTCTTCAAAAATAATAACAAGAGGAGAACAATATTCTAAAATGTATGAGAACCAGCCTGCATCAATAGTTGTAATGCCTCCTATAAATCAGACGGATTTTGTAGAAGCAAAAGACTATTTTTATACCACGATGCACAAGCCTTTGTGTGAAAAAGGATATTATGTGTATTCTCCTTATATGACAATGGAACTGTTTCAGACGGAAAGTTCTTATGATAGTGAAATGTTCTTGGAAGGGGACTTGTCGGTCTTTCGAAGTGTTTTAGGCGCGGATGCTGCAATGTTCACGGTGATTAAATCATGGAAGAAAAATAGCTTAAGCGGTAAAATTACAGTAGGAATAGAATACATTTTACGTTCAACTGAAACAGGGGAAACTATATATAGGCGTGAAGGGCTGTTTACGGTAGATACCAGTTCAAACAGCAATAGCGGTTCTTTCGGTGCTTTAGCAAACCTTATTTCTACAGCAATAAATACAGCAATGACCGATAAGATTATTGCAGGAAGACGTTGTAACGCATTTGTGTTAAGTGATATGCCTGAAGGTAAATATTCTCTTCAATATAGTAAAGATAAGGATTTGCCGGCAGGTAAAAGTTATATAGAAACCACTGTTAAATAGTACTGTTTCTTTGAAAAAGAATGGCTTGCCTTTGATTCCATTGGCAAGCCATATTCTTTTAATGTCTTATTTTTTGTTGTTGATTGCGACTTTGATGTCGGCGAAAATGTCTTGAACGCTTCCGCTACCTTTGATGCGGGCGTATAAACCTTCATTTATGTAGAAGTCACGTAGCGGAGATGTTTGGTTGTGGTAAACCTCAAGACGTTTTTTGATAGTGTCCAAATTGTCATCGCTTCGTCCTGATTCTTTTCCTCGTTTTATAAGACGGTCGATAAGTTCTTCGTCTTCAACTTCAAGTCCTATAACAATGTCAAGTTGTGTTCCTCTTTCGTTCAGCAAAGTCTTTAATGCCTTGGCTTGCTCGATCGTTCGAGGGAAACCGTCGAAAATTACACCTTTTTCGATTTTGTCGATGTTTTCGTCAAGGGTCTTCCCCAATACGTCAACGACAAGATTGTCGGGGATAAGTTTACCTACTGAAATATAGCTGTCGGCAATCTTGCCTAGCTCTGTGCCACGGTTGATGTGGTCGCGAAGCACTTCGCCAGTAGAGATGTGGAACAATCCGTATTCTTCAATAAGGAGGTCGCTTTGTGTCCCTTTTCCAGAGCCTGGGGCTCCAAAAATTACAAGATTAAACATAGTAGAAAAATTTGTTTTTATAAATATGTGATCTATAGATTCTATTTGTAGATTTTCTGTTCTTTCAATTCTGGTCGTTTTTATTTGTCTTCGCTCAGCACGTATATGTCCTTTAAGTTGCGGGCATATCCGTCGATGTCAAGCCCATAGCCAATAATAAACTTGGATGGGATGTTGAAACCTATATAGTCAGGCACGGCATCGGTCGTGAGTGAATCGGGCTTGAACAAAAGGGTTGCGAATTTTACTGCCTTAGGGTTTCTGGTCTTGATGTTTTCAATAAGTTGTTTCGCCGTGATACCAGTGTCGACAATGTCTTCAATAATTATTACAGTTCTGCCTTCCAAGTTTTCATCTAGACCAAGCACTTGGCGTACCTTGCCAGTAGTTGACATTCCGTCGTAAGACTTGTAGCGTATGAAAGCCATCTCGCTGTCGTTGATGTTGCAAGCTCTGAACAAGTCGGATGCGAAAACGAAAGCTCCCGTTAGCACGCACACGAATATTGGATTGTCGTTGGCGTGGTCGCGGTAAATTTCTTGAGCCACACGCTCCACTTGCTTTGCTATCTCCTCTTTTGTCAAGTATGGCTCGAATGTAAGCCCCTTAACTGTAATTTTATTATCGCCCATTTGAATTGAAAAAATTTGGTACAAATTTAAGAAAGATAACTCGTTCACACAATAGCGAAGTCACCATAAATTAACGTTCTTGTTCATTTTTTTGCAAAAAGATGTGAAAGGAGTGTGAGTAAACTTAATTAGAGCGACTTTTTCTGAAAATTATGTTTAATTTGGTTTAGATTAGGAATAAAGCGGTGAAAATGATGTATATTTGCATGATATTGGCACAATAGTGCTACAGATGATTGGTAATGAAGATTTTTAGTACAAAAGGTTTACAAAATATATTTGACCGCACGGTGATGGCGGGTGATGGCGGTGGTTTGGGCTTGATGGAGCGTATAGCCTCATCTGTTTCGTGCGAAATTATCACCCGCTGGCTGCCAAAGAAGCGTTTTGTTTTGTTTGCTGGTCCTGGCAGCAACGGTTGTATAGCTCTTGCTGTTGCCCGAATGCTTATAGAACAGGGTTATCGTTTGGAGGTTTTTCTTTTTAACGTTCCTTCGATGCCCATTTCTGAAGAATGTAAGGTTAATAGGGATAAACTCACTGCTATAGAGGGTGTGGATTTCACTGAGGTGAAGACCACATTTGAGATGCCTTATATATCGTCTGACGACGTTGTTATAGACGGATTGTTCGGGACTGGGCTGACTGCTCCGTTAAAGGGCGGTTTCACAATGCTTGTGCAAGGTATAAATGAGTCTAACGCCTATGTGGTTTCTATTGATATGCCGTCGGGGCTTCTTGCTGAATGGAATCTGAATAATGACCGACGCAATATAATCCGTGCCGATTTAACGTTGGCGTTTAAGTTCAAGCGTTTGTCGTTCTTTTTTGCTGAGAATGCTGAATACGTGGGAACATGCAAGGTGCTTGATATCGATTTTGATGCGGAGGCTGTAAGGAAGACGCCTAGCAATTTCTACCTTGTTGAAGAGGCTGATGTGCGTAGACGGCTACGTAAACGTAAAGAGTTTTCACATAAGTATGATTACGGAACGTTGCTTCTTGCCGCAGGCAGTTATGGCATGATGGGTGCAGCTGTGCTTTCGGCTCGTGCCGCATTGCGTTCGGGGGTTGGGATGGTTGCCGTACACTCTCCTCGCTGCGGATTCGCAGTGCTGCAAAGTGCAGTGCCGGAGGCTTTGTATAAGTATGATGCCGATAGTTTGGCTATTACTGATGTGAAATTGGATCGTAGCTATTCGGCAGTGGCTGTAGGTCCTGGCATAGGTGTGAAAGATGACACCGTTAATGCTGTGGACTCGCTTATGAAATGCTACAACCGCCCTTGCATTATAGATGCCGATGCGTTGAATTGCATAGCTAGTCGACCGGCGATGCTGGAGAGTATCCCGAAGATGTCGGTTATTACTCCGCATGCTGGAGAATTCGATCGATTGTTCGGTAAGCAGATGAATGATGAGTCTAGGTTGCGTGAGGCGATAAAAATGTCACGCCGTTATGGTATAGTGATTTTGCTGAAGGGGCGATATACTATGGTTGTACGTCCTGACGAGAAAGTGTACATAAACAGCACGGGAAACTCGGCATTGGCTACTCCAGGCAGCGGTGATGTGTTGACTGGATTGATTGGCGGATTTGCCGCTCAAGGATATGAGATGGAGTTGTGTGCGGCTATGGGAGCTTATGTTCATGGGGCGGCAGGCGACCGCGCCGAGAAATCGTTAGGTTCTTATTCCGTTACCGCCAGCGATATAATCGACAATATAGGTGCTGTTATGAAAGAGATAATGTCTAGAAACGAAAATAAATAAAAATAGCAATCATGAAGAAACATGGATTAGTAATAGGATTATTGGCTTGTGCTGCGGGATGCGGTCTATCATCGTATGCCCAAACCACGCAAAAACTGTCGGCGGCAAAGCATAATGACTATGGTATTGTGTATTCTTTGCCTACTACGCATTTGACGATAGAGGTTGAGGCTCAACAAACTATAAAGAAAGCGGGTGTTTTTTATAATTATGCAAAAAAGTATCTAGGAACTGACGATGTTATTACTGAAGATTCTCAAAGTTGGGAATTGAAGGGTGTGAGGATGTACTCTTATGGTATTCCTGACAAGAGCAATGAATACTTGATGCAATTTAAGTCGGGTTCAACTCCTTTCTTGATGATTGCCGAGAACGGAGTGCCTTTAGCTTTGAATACTGAGAATGTGATAGAATCTATTGAATGGAAAAAAAGCGGTACCAAAACATCGAGCGTGCTTGAGAACAACGCTTTCGCTTCGGTTCTTCCCGAAGAATTGTTAATGAGCGAGTCACTTGCCAAGCGTGCAGAAGTGGCAGCGAATATGATTTATAAGATTCGTGAAAGCCGTTCTAATTACATGACAGGTGAAGCTGACCAGATGCCACCAGATGAAGGCTCATTGAAATTGATATTGACTAAACTTGACGAACAGGAAAAAACTTTGATGGCATTGTTCCTTGGAACGACCCAAACGTCAACGTCAGTTGCGACCTTTGAATATACGCCTATGGACGAGGTGAGCGATGAGGTGATCTTCCGAATCTCCGATTTCAACGGAATCACTGATAAAGAGGACTTGAGTGGCGAGCCTGCCTATATATCGGTGAGGATTCTAGCTAAAGGCGAAGTTCCACTAGATGAAAAAGGTAAAGAGAAAAAACTGCCTAAAGGAGCGGTAATGTATAAGATTCCTGGAAAGGCTCGTGTTACAGTTACTTATGGCGGGGAAAAAGTATGTTCTGAAAATTTCGATGTTGCTCAATTCGGTGTCGACTATGGACTTGACCCATCTATGTTTATGGATAAGAAAGCTCCAGCATACATAAAATTCAATCCGTCTACTGGCGGAATCTTGGAATTGGGAACAAAAGAGGCAGAATCAAAATCTTCATCTTCGGAAAAAGAGGAGGAGATTTCAATCGATGGGTGGTTTAACTAATAGCAGTTTTACATTGTCTTCAATTATAAGAGAGATGCAATCGGTAGACGATAAAATGCGAATTGACATAATCACTGTGATGCCCGAGATGCTCACATCTCCGCTTAACACGTCGATATTGAAGCGTGCGCAAGATAAAGGGCTTGTTGAGATTGTTATTCATGATTTGCGGGATTATACACTTGACAAGCATCGTCGAGTTGACGATTATCCGTTTGGAGGCGAGGCTGGCATGGTTATGCAGATTGAGCCTGTCGACCGTGCAATATCGTACTTGAAGTCACAGCGTGACTACGATGAGGTGATTTTCACTTCGCCTGATGGCGAGGTGTTGAATCAGCCTATGGCAAATGCCTTGTCGATGGCGAAAAACTTGATCATATTATGCGGTCATTATAAGGGAGTGGATTATCGCATACGTGAACATTTGATTACAAAGGAAATTTCCATCGGTGATTATGTGCTTACGGGTGGGGAACTGCCAGCTGCTGTTATTGCCGATGCTGTGGTGAGGCTTATCCCTGGTGCTATCGGAGATGAACAATCGGCATTGAGCGATTCTTTCCAAGACAATCTGCTCGCTCCGCCTGTGTATACACGACCAGCCGAGTATAAGGGATGGAGAGTTCCTGATATTCTGCTTTCGGGTCATGAGGCTAAAATCTCAGAGTGGAGGCATGAAATGGCTGTGAAACGTACAATGGAACTACGTCCTGACTTGTTGAAATAAATCTGTATGGGAAGCGATAATAAGAATAATAGAAAGGCAGTAGCCGAAGATAGAAGCGGCAGAAAATGGTATAATAGGTGGATTCCACGTTGGGTGAGTCTGCCGTTGCTTATTATTATGGTGTTTCTTGTCGTGATGCTTTTTTATGGCGATAATAGCTACATAAAGAGCAATGAATATCGTGCGAAGATTAATGAGCTTACATTGGAAATTCAGGCAAATAGAGATTCAGCCGTGTTCTATCAGCGTAAGGCTCGTGAATTGAGTACTGATAAGGAAACCTTGGAGAAGATAGCTCGAGAGCAGTACGGAATGAAACGTGAGAGTGAGGATGTGTATATTACCGATATACCATAATAATATAAATTTGGAATTATAAATGTAAAGATAAATGAAGAAAAGACAACAAATATCCTCTATGTTGCTGGCAATAGGGCTATTGACGATATTAATAATAGCGATTATGCCCTTGGTTGGCATGACGTACTCTTGGCTCAAGTATATATATGCCATAGGAGCAGCGATGACTTTTATTGCTAGAATTTTAGAGCGATATGAAGGAAAGAACTTGACAATAAGAAGGCTTTACCGTATTCAGGTAGTATCGGCGGTGTGTTATTGTGCATCAGCCGTGTTACTGTTCTATTCAAGCTCAGAAAAGGATTGGCTGGCGTTCTTGACTTCTGGTGCGGTATTGCAGCTATATACTACGTTCCGACTTCAAAGTGAGGAGAAGAAAGAGGCTAAAAAAGGCAACAAAAATTAGCAATGTTTGAGATCTAGCGGTTTCGGTCGGTAAAATGGCAGTAAATACGTGACTAAAGTGTAAAAATACGTCATTCTGGCTGTTAATTCGTAATGATTTACTAATTTTGTGGCGAAAATGTAAAAAAAAGTAGCTTGACGAAACTTGCGTGTCCGATGGCTTAATAGATATAATAAATAATTGGAATACAAATAAATGAAGATATATAAATATCTACTTCTAGCGGCTGTGGCTTTAACGTGCGTTTTTGGAGCATCTGCCCAAGCCAACACAACAAGTCCATACTCAATGTTCGGTTATGGAGTCTTGAATGATTATGCTACTAGCGCTCAACGTGCGATGGGTGGCGTAGGGTATGCGATGAATGGTGGTCGTCAAATCAATGTTATGAACCCTGCTTCTTATGCGGCAATTGATTCTTTAACATTCTTGTGGGATGCGGGAATAGATTTGAGCATATTGAGTTCAAAAGAAGGCAGTCTGAAAGCAAATAGCACTGGCGGCGGAATCGACTATTTGACAATGCAATTCCCTATCACCAAGGATTTAGGAGCGAGTATAGGTTTAGTGCCTTATTCTTCTGTCGGATATGAGTTTAGCTCTACGATTGAGAACGGTACAGAAACTAGAGCTGGTTCTGGTGGTCTGAATTTGTTTTATGGAGGTATCAGCTATAAGTTGCCAGTAGAGGGCTTTTCTGTAGGTGCTAACTTCGGTTATCTATTCGGTACCAACGTGTATGATTCATATACATATAGCACTAGTACAACACTATTTGAGCGGGTAGTGAAAGTACGCACTTGGGATTTGAAATTAGGCGTACTTTACACTCAGAAGTTTAATAAATTGCATAAGGCTACCATTGGTTTGACTTATAGCCCTAAGAAGTCGATGCATGGACACACTTGGGGAGCTTATTATGACATGACTAGTGATGAAACCCAAGATACGATAGGCTACACTAGCTTGAGCGGTAAGAATTATTCTCCAGCAAGTATAGGTTTGGGTTTGAATTATGTCTATGACGATAAACTTATGGCAGAAGTCGACTTAACCTACCAGAAATGGAAAGATGCTAAATTCGCAGCAGTAGAGGGGTTTGAGGATTTCAAATTCGATAACCGCTGGAAGGTTGCAGGAGGTTTGCAATATACGCCTCGTCAACGTGGAGGTTTCTTCCGTAGAGTAAATTATCGTGTTGGAGCTTACTATGGTCATGATTATTTGAACGTGCGTGGTAACAATGTGCGTGAGTATGGAATCACTTGCGGTTTTGGTCTTCCAGCTCCAGCAAGTAAGACGGTGATAAATATAGGATTTGAATATAAGCGTCGTAGCTCAAGTCCTGTAAACTATATAACAGAAGACTATTTTAATATTACTCTTGGCGTGAACTTCAATCAGATGTGGTTCTGGCAGAATAAGATTAACTAGGCTTATCGTGTATAATTAGGGACTAGATACATTCGGTTGGTCGCATCAGTTTTGTGATCAACCGTTGACATAAAAAGACACGTCATTTTGTATAAGAGCAGAAACATATTATTTATAATAGTGCTGGTGTTGATAGCGGTGGGATGCAAGGATGAGGTTAAGAGTGTGATAAAGCATTCTACCGATCCAGAAACTACGCCCACGATATTGACTAATGAGATAACTACGCTTGTGAGCGATTCGGGTGTGACCAAGTATCGTATCACATCGGAACAATGGAACATATTTGATGAAAGCAAGAATCCTAATTGGACCTTCCCAAAGGGACTTTATTTGGAGCAATTCGACTCTTTGCTGAAAGTGGAATCTACGTTCCAGTGCGATAGTGCTATCTTCTGGAAAAACACCAAGTTGTGGAAGTTTACAGGGAATGTTCGGGTGTGGAATATAAGAAAAGAACTTATATTGACTAATGAGTTGTATTGGAATCAGCGAGATAAAAAAGTTTTTTCTGACTCGTTTATCCACATAGAAACGGTAGATAAGGTGATTGAAGGCTATGGATTTGAATCGAATGAGCGGCTCACCACCTACTCGCTTAACAAGCCTATGGGTATTTTCCCTGTGGATGAAGAGAGGATGTCGCAACGTAATAGGGCAGATAGTCTAGCGGTTGACCAGCAAGAAACAAATGAAAACTAACTATAACAAATGGATACGGCGATAACAACACTGGCGATAATGACAATTGTGTCGATGATATTTTCCGCATTCTTTTCAGGAATGGAGATTGCGTTTATATCGTCCAACCGTGTGCGTGTTAAGATTGATGTG
The DNA here is from genome assembly GCA_964606575.1 of uncultured Muribaculaceae bacterium. Classification (GTDB taxonomy): domain Bacteria; phylum Bacteroidota; class Bacteroidia; order Bacteroidales; family Muribaculaceae; genus RGIG4576. The sequence continues at coordinate 18,965 of CAZSHA010000010.1, forward strand.
GAGAAAGACGGTTTGATAAACCGTGTTATCAGCTTATTTTATTCTCATAAGGAAATGTTTATCACAACTATGCTTGTGGGAAACAATATTATGCTTGTTATCTATGGTATGGGTATGGCTGGATTGCTTGATCCGTATTTGAAGGTTGTGTTTGGCGGTCATGAGGCATTGGTGCTTATATCGCAGACAATAATTTCAACAGGTATTATACTTATTACAGGTGAATTTTTCCCAAAAACTATATTCAGAATCAATCCGAATAGCTCGTTACGCACGTTTTCATTGCCTTTGTTCTTGATTTACTGGATTTTATATCCTATAACATGGTTCTCTACTAAATTGTCGAGCTTGTTGATGCGTTTATTTAACGCTAAGATTGATGAGCAGCGGTTTGGTGCTATCACGGTGGGTGAATTGGATGCTTATTTGCAGGAAAATATAGACACCCAAGAGGAAGAGAACAAGGAAGTGGAGCGAGAGGTGAAGATATTTCAGAATGCATTGGATTTTTCTGATACTCATTTGCGTGACTGTATGGTTCCTCGTAACGAGATAGTGGCGGTGAATGTAGATGTTGCTACTCGTGACTCGCTTTGCGACTTGTTTATAAAAAGTGGCTTTTCCAAAATAGTTGTGTATCGTGAAGATATAGATACCGTGCTGGGATATATCCATGTGAGTGAGCTATTCTCGACCGATAAGGATTGGAAACAATGTATCAAGTCTGTGCTTTATGCACCAGAAACAATGTTGGCTAACAAGATGATGCAAAACCTGCTAAAAAAGAAAAAGAGCATGGCAATAGTGGTCGACGAGTTTGGTGGAACGGCTGGAATGGTGACGTTAGAAGATTTGGTGGAGGAGATTTTCGGTGAGATTGAGGACGAGCATGATCATACGCGTTTTGTTGCAAGAGAAATAGAAAATGGTGTGTATGAGTTCTCTGGTCGTATGGAGATAGAGGAAATAAATGAGAATTATCCGTTGGAATTGCCTGAGAATGATGAATATCAAACTCTTGCAGGCTATATATTATATAATTTGGAAGCCATACCTAGGGTTGGTGATTCATTTGAATTAGAGGGATTTACCTATCGTATAGAAAAGATGATGGGGGCAAGGATTGATTTAGTTCGTATTGATACAAATGCAAATAAAGGAGAAAAAAATCCTTAGATAGTTGTGTATTCGTAGAATATGTATTATCTTTGTGCTACTAAAATAGGACTGGAGAGTCAGGATTGTTTATTGGTGCGTTAGTTCAGTTGGTTAGAATATCTGCCTGTCACGCAGGGGGTCACGGGTTCGAGTCCCGTACGCACCGCAAAAATAAGTCTTGAAATTATTTTCAAGACTTATTTTTTGTCTGATAAAATACCGGATTATACTAGGATAAGTGAAAAGTAATTCAGTAAAACCTCCATAATTGTTACGAATTTAGGTTATTAATAGTATTTAATCCTTTATATACTTGTTCTTTATATCATTCCAGCGTGGTAAAATAAGGTCAGTGCCATAATGATTCCTATAACTTAGGCATAGTTTTTCGCTCCAGTGTTCCGCTATTGTACTACGTGTGTCATGATATTTGTATATAGTTTCTTCTATAGCGGCGAGAAAATCTTCAAGGCACTTGAAAGATGGATAGTCCGCATTGTCAGAGTACCATGTTGAAGGTCTAATATTTACTATAACTTTGTTTTTATATTGAACCTTTAATGGCCATATTCCACTAGTGCTGCAAATTTCCCATAGGTTCTTTATCCAAAATTTTTCGATTGTAACAATACCGTTTTCACTTTTATATTTAATAAGAAGATATTTTGAGTGTAATTTCCAAGGCTTGTCTATAATTAGGTTAATAAAGCTACGGAAAGCCGCCACATCAAAATTGGGGCTACCTGTAAATGATTTTACTTCTAACCAATCAGATTTAATATCTTTTGGATTAAGCCAAAAGTCAGGTGAAGATTGTTTTTCATTATGTATGTGGATAATACCTTTGTTTGTCATCCATTTGTCCAGCCACTCCTCCAATATATTCCCAACAACATTGTTTTGTTCAACGGTTATTTGATAATCGTTTAAGTTGAATTTTATGGAACCAGTTGCACCTTCAAACCCAAAATCATCTTGGAGTGCTTGGTATCGTTTTTCAATTGAATTCATTGTTATAAATTGGTTTAATGTTTATATTAGAGTACAAATCTGCCAGTCGTTCTGATATAGCGGTAATTACAGGGACTGCAACTGTGTTTCCTAGTAAATCAAATCCTTCTGATTGGCTTACGGGAAACTTGAAATCATCAGAATAGCCAAAGAGCCTTAGTCCCTCTCTTAAAGTTAATGGACGAACCCCTCCATTATCAACCACAAATATTTTTTTCATATCCATAGCAACTAATGTTGGTGCTATTCCTAATGGATCAAGAATTTTATTTATTTCAAAACTCAACTTTCCAGCAACGATATTATACCCGATTTTTTTACTGGTATCTTGTTTACGTATTTTACGGTTTCCAAAATCAGTATATTCTGTGATTAATGATTTTGGATATTCTTTTTTAAGGTATCCTTTTTTTACAAGGTCTTCAAGCATCTCTATTAGATTCTCGCTGTTGTAAAATTCTCGTATCATGCTCTCTGTTAATGGCATTCCGTCCATCCAGTCAATACCATGAATTAATGCCCATTTCTTTTTGCGGCGTTCACGAGAAATCATATTGAGTAATTCCTTTTGTTCTTTGCTGACACATCCTTTCAGCTCGATATCCCAACTATGAATGTTGTCATCGCCACCTCGTTTGTCCTTGATACTTTTACCATATAAGCTTTGGGGCGTAAAATGTGACATTAGCAATCTTGTAAAATCGGAATCAATTGTAGGTTTTCCTTTTTCGAGTATATGTTCAAGTGTCGTATGCAGTATTGGAAAACCATCAAGAGATACATTCCCTTTTAAAGTGCCAATTATATAGATGCGCTTTCGCTCTTGTGCAACCCCGAAATCTTTAGAATTTAAAACTTTCCATGATACATTATAGCCGAGAGATATTAAATTAGTTAGAATTACAGAAAGTGTTCTTCCAATAGGTTGACTAGCATCTTCTCGGTCGTGTGTCACCAATCCTTCAACATTCTCTAGGATGAAACCAAAAGGACGTTTGGCTTTTAGGATTCTTTCAACTTCAAAAAATAAAGTTCCTCTAGTGTCTTGAAAGCCTAGACGTTTCCCTGCAAAAGAGAATGCTTGACATGGAAATCCTCCCAGTAGAAAATCGAAATCAGGAATATCTGTAGCTTCTATACGTGTGATGTCACCTTTAATTTCTTCATTAGGATTATTTGCTAATAACACTTTATGGGCGTGGGCTTTTATTTCGGATGTCAGAACGCATTTAGTTTTGAAACCGTATTTTTTAAATGCGATTTCAAATCCTTTACGTATACCTCCGATGCCGGCAAAAAGGTCTATGAATTTTACTGTATTCATTATAAAATCCTAATTTGACACAAAGGTACTGCATTTCTGCCAAATTACGTAAAGATGAAATCTCGTTTATCGCCTTAAAGTATAAAAAGGTAGATTGAAAATGCTTAAAAAGGTGGGTGGTAGCAAATGATATATGAGAGATAAAATGAGTGGGTTGATAATTTATAATCTATGAAGCAATAAAAAAGAGGCGACAAAAAAGATGTTTCATATAGAATTTATATTTTTTGTCAGCCTCTTATTGTACCGCTTTTATTTGCCTTTAGCGAAAAGCATTACTAGGAAATAGAATGGTATTATTTGGAACCAGCCTGATTTGCATAGGTCGTGGCATCGTTTTGCCCCGACAGAAAACAATATCCATATTGCTAGAATCACTATGACAGGTGTTAAAAAGTAACTAAAAAAGCTAAGAGCTATAAGCCCTATGAAAGCAATAATACCTAACAAATAGTTACCTCTGCCTGTTTTACCTTTAGGAGAAAGCCATGAAGATGATGAACATTCTTTTTCAGCAGGCTCTTTTTCTTCGGGTTCTTCGATTTCTTTTGTTGGCTCGGGATTAGACTCCTCTGTAATAGTTTCTGTTACAGGATCTTCTGCTACAGGTACTTCAGCCGCAATTTCATCCTTGGCTTCAGGCTCATCTACTTGTTGTTCAACGTCGCTAGATGTTTCTTCCGCTTGATTCTCTTGGTTCTCATCTTGGCTTTCAGTTCCCGCAGGTTCGTCAGTAAGATTTCCTTCTGTTTCTTCTATTATTTCTGGCTCTGCAAGAACTTCTTCATGTGCAGGTTCTTGTTCTAATTCCTGCTCAGAATCAGGTTCTTGCTCCTGCTCCTGCTCTGGTTCAGCATCCGCCGCTTCTTCTGTTTCTATTGCTTCTTCAATTTCAACGGATTCTGATTCTTCGGGTGAGATGCTTTCCGCTTCATCAACATCGTTAGGCGTTTCATAAATCCCGTCTTCAGGTTGTACCTCTTCTGCCGTTTGTTCCTGTTCTACAGGTTTACATTCGTTAATATGATCGGTTGTGTCGGTAGCTTCCTCGCATATATGAGTTTCCTTTTTTGGAATGATTTCCTCGGCAACTTCTTCTATCTCTTCTGCTGGAGTCAGGGTTACCTCCTCTGCTTGTCTTTTGGTCTTTTTAAGCATAGCGGCTTTTTTAAGGGCTGCGAGTTTCTTTTTTGCATCGGAATCATTGGTTGTTAGTCCAGTTCTTGTTGATGCAGAACTTTCATCCTCAACGGGTTCTATAGTGGTAGGAGCATTTATTTCCTCTCCCGTTAGCGATGCTTTGCAGTGCTTGCAGGTTTTGGCTACAGCTAATATGGTTTTTCCGCAATATGGGCATTTTTTCCTTTCCATAATTACAATTTTTCAGTTAATTGCGTGATGTCGAAGTTGCCGTCAATATCTTGCACCTTGATTTTACCGCTTAATATATCAAAGAAGAAATCACGTAGTTTCTCAATCGTTATAGTTACCGCATCACCCTTTGAGTCAACACCTAAATCGTATGATTTCAACAGCTGGGGACCTAGGGCGGCTGCCGTTAGCAAGAAATGATTTTGGAATTTGTCGGTATCAAGCAAATCTACTGCAAGCACTTTGCCCACTACAGAGTAGCTGCGTATAGTTTTCTCCACTTCTTCATTGAATAATGTTGTCTTGGTTTCATCGGTGTTGATATCCATTTCTATGCGTCCCGAATTTTCCGATTGTGCCACACCCTTATATAACGAGCCTAGGTCGGCTAGGCTTAGGTTGTATAGCTTGGTGTCGGCTGTAGCTTGTATCTTTTCGATAGAGAAAGCGCTAGGCAACAATAGGCTTATTGTTCCAGATGCCTTTATTGCAGGTGTGTTGAAAGTTCCTATGATAGTGTTGTTTAGTTCAATTTCGTGGGTTGCGAACACACCGCCTATCACCACGCAATTGTCTAATGTTATCTCATCGGCATATATGCTGCCTGCCACAAATGCGTTGTATAGTGCAACGCTCTTTGCGTTTATATCGGAGTGGAAAATTACTTTGCAGTCTTTTGCCCTAGATGATATTGTGTCGGCTGATGCCACGCTTTTCTTGAATATGATATTACCCTTAGCACTGCTGTCGACGTGTAGTTCCAGTTGGGCGAAAACAGCTCCTCTTACCTCCAAATCGCCTTGCCGTATTTCAAGGCGATTGCCGAAGACTGGTCCTTCTACTATGCTGTCGCCTTCAAATATGATGCTGCGATCAAGTTCGGAACTTTTTTGAGGCAAAATAGAACCTCTTACTAAATTATCTTTCAAATGTATGGTTTCTTCGTTAAAACGAATCTCTGTTAATTCTTTCATAATGCGTTGCTGTTAGTTGTTACAGTGTTTAATAATGTTGGCATTTAGCATTTTAATGATATTCTCTTTGATGCGGTTGGTGTGCGTGTCGTTAGACGAATATCGGTTGGTTATTTCAGAATTGAAATATTGTTTCAATTCTTCAGGAATCTTATTATTCACATCGGAATTCCATTCCTTTTCTTGGAAACTGGCGATTAATGAGTTCTCATTAATCTTAGGCAGATTTTCGCACTGATATACATGTTTGTCGATTTGCCTGTCCTCGCTTTCGGTTTCGATAAAACCTACAGGAACGTATGATGTTTCATCGGTGTTTCTGTTGAGCATACTTCTTTTTATGCTGCTATCCACCTCATTTTGCTTTGTTAAGAATGAGTTGGCATCGTTAATCGTTCCTAATGCCAGCCTTTTTGTTACCGATGAACCTATCTTGGCTTGCAACTTACCAGTTTCATCGCCGGAAACGGCAATGGTGCTAACAAGATCGTTGTGACTAGAACGGTCGGTTGTGGCATCGATGAGCCTCTTGGTTTTAAACACATTCTCATCAATTGCGTAAATGCGATTCTCCAATTCTTTGTTAAGTTCTTCGAAGATTTTCTCATAGCGTGCGATGATGCGGTCGGAATCCCTTTTCATCTGCTCTTTCTTCTCGACGCACCTTTCAGCAAGACCTTGCAAATGTATGAGCTGGGCATCAATTCTTGACGTAAGCTCCATTATTTGTTGGCTTATTTCAGATGAAACGGTTTTGAAGAAGCCTTGTATGATAGTTTGTCCTATTTTTGTCGCACTATCACTGATTTGCTTGATTTGAGCGGCTTCGGTAGCTACAACAGCTCCTGTGAGTATTCTCACGTTGGAGTTGCAATTGTCAACGCTGGAATCGAAAGAATTGGTATCTACGTTGATGTTTACAGTTACGTTCTCAGATGCAGAGCCGCTATAATGCACAGTACCTCCGCTTTTAGACGCTGGATAGCTAACAGAGCCAGAGTAATGGACATGTACTGTCTTGTGGAATGTTCTGGTGTAACTCATAGCTATCGTGTTTTAAGCGTTTCATAATTGTTTTCAAGGAACAGCTTGTTAGCCATGTCTTTAACACGTTGAGTGTGGCTTGACTGTGCTAATTGCTTGCTGAACTCGCTCTGAATCTCTTTGTCTATGCCATTCTTCTTTTCCCATTCCAGCTTATCATAGTTGGTACGCACCGTATTCTTGATGCTGGCTTGGGTTTGTTGTGTCAGTTTGCTGTCATTTGTGGTAATATCAATGTTTTGTGAGCTGAACTGGTCGTAGTTACATTCGCATATTGCGACAGGCACTGAGATAGATGCGTTCTCGGCTGTTTGTTTGTTCCTTAAAAGTATCTTTTCAGTCAGTTCTTCTTGCTTTGCCATGTCCACAAGGAATCTATTGACCGTGTTAATTACGTTCATTCCTATGAATTTCATGTTGGAAGCAATGATTTTCTGGCTGTTGGTGAGTGATTCGACTTGAGATACTGGCACGGTTGCCGGCAATGCCTTGGTGCGGTTGTTCAGTCTTGTCACCTCCTTCACTGAAAAATCGGTTATAGGCTTGTCTAGTTCAAATACCCTTAGCTCCAAACTCTTGTTAAGTGTTTGGAATAGTTTGTGATAGCGTTTGGTGAGCATTCCGTAATCACGATCCATACGGCTTTGAATCGACTGTAGCTGCTTTTTCTGTTGTTGAAGCCGCATAGCGTGCGATTCGGCTTCGCTCTTTAGTTTCGCTATCTTTTGTGATATTTGTGAGTGTATAAGGGTGTAAAATCCCTTGTTAACGTTTTCGCATACTCGGTCAGCCGCTTGTTGTTCGGCAAGAATAACCGCAGCCCTCATTCCTACAACAGCCTTTGTGGTGTCGCTCACGTTGCTAGACACGCTGCTAATCTGTTGAGCCATCGGGTGGGTATCTACGACACAATCTATATAAGAAGCCATAATAGTTAATTATTTAATCGTTATTATGATTGTATTGTTGTTATTCTTGACTTTCGAGAATGAATGAAATTGCTTGCTCTCGGTTGAAATTTTCTTTATCGTAAGTTATTTCAAGTTCGTCAAGTATTTCCATTAAATCTTCGTCTTCAAGTTCGCTTAGTTCCTCCTCAGAGAATAGGTAATCTTCATCATCGTTTTCGCCTTCATCGTCATCGCTTCCGTTGTTTTCTTCAGTTTCTTCAACGTCGTCGATTTCTTCGGCTTCGGTTTCTTCAGCCACATCTATGGTTTCTGGTTCTTCTGTTTCTGTTGGGCTCTCAGGAAGTTCGTTAGCCGATTGTTCTATTGGCTCGTTTTCAGTGCTTTCTTCGACTGCATCTGTTTCGATTTCTTCGGCGGTTTCAACCACATCCTGTTCAATAACCTCTGCCTCGTCGTTAATCTTGCTTGATTTCATGTTAAGAGGGAAATTCAGGCTGCCTAGAGCCTCCTTGGTAGTGGCAGAAAGGTCTAAAGCCATGTGTTCATAAGTCACATTGTTTATGCTTGGAGTAGGAAGTAACTCTGAAATCTTGGCGAATAGCGGATTGACTGAAGCAAGCGGCTTGCGGCGCTCGTCAAGCTCATGCACCTCGCTAGCGGCTACAGCCACTTCGTTTGAATGTCCGTCACGCAATTTAGCATCGTAGTATTCCACATGACCGAACGCTTCTGTCCGTAAATCAATATCTTCTTTAATTTCCTCAATGCGCTGTTCGAATTCTTGTTGTGTCTGTCTAAATTCTTGTGCTTGCGACTCAAATAACGCAAGTGATTCTGATGTGTTGTCTACCACATCCACGATAGTTGAGTCAAGCGAAGCATTCGATTGCGACATGTTGTCTTCAGTTCGTTTAAGCGATATTAAAGTATTGTATGATGCCACAAATTCCCTTAGGCTCTCTTGCATGAGATTGATAAGGTCAGAACTTTCGGCGCGGTTGGCGCGATAGAATGCGTCGGTGTCTTGGTGCCATTTGTTCAAGTAACTTATCTTTTGGTCTTTGATATGGTTGTAAATCTTCAAGCGTTCGATACGGTTTTCTTCCATAAGGTTCTGAACGATAGGAGCTACAATTTCTTCATAGATTTGATGAACACCGAACGGAGTGTTGGTTGTGCTTCCGTCTTCGGCGCACCATTCTCCTGTAAGGAGGTTGTATCTTACTCGTGAGCTTTGTTTCAATTGGAACGGCTCATAACCTTGAATGTCCTCGCTGTAATCGAATTTTTCATTCCTTATACGTTCGATTTCGTCATGCTCCAGTTCTGGATGATAATGGTTGTAAGGGGCTTTTAATATTTGATATAGCACCTTATTTGATTCAAGTATCACTTTGTCAGCCGACGACACTTTCAGGGTCGATATAGTGTCAACCGAATTGGCTATCGTCACCATCAATCCTTTAAGCACATCTTCAAACTGCTGTGTCTGATTAGACAAAGAGTCTTTCAATTTGTTCAACTCCTTGAACTTGTTCACACTACCAGTGTATTTCTCTTTGTCGAAAACTTTTATGGTCGGTGCGTCTTTAGGAATTGACGTTGTGGCGTATTCGTTTAGGAAGCTTAGATATTCGCTTTTGTCGGCTACAAGAGGCAGGCTCACCGACGATGTGTCGAGGTCTTGCATGCAGCGTGATAGAGTACGCAATGAGTGGTCGAGTTTTCCCAAGTAGTCATATTCGCTTATTTCAGAGATAGAAGGTGAGTATTCATTGGTTTCGATAGCTTCGGCATGTTTGGATGATTCCACAAGCGGAGCGTTTTTAGCGAGATCCTCAACCTTTGATATGGTTTCCACTAGCAGGTTGTTTTGGCGAGGGGTTTGTAGCGTTATCTCCGATTCGTCAACTTTTCCGGTATAGTCTACGATAAAGCTCTTATCGTTATATTTAATTTGGTCGGCAACGGGAACATAAGCCACGCCAAGTTTGGTCACTTTGTAGTCGCGGAAGATGTTTTCGTGTTGCTTGCGTTTGTCGGCAATATCTTCATCTAACTCGTCTATAGCCTTGTTCAGCTGATTTTTCTTGATGAAATACATAAAGAATAGGATAATGGTCAAGAACCATTTCCATAGACCTTGTTTTGCTGTTTCAAGTTGGTCTTTCTGTGTTTCTAGGCTTGCGATTTCACTTTCGATTCGCTCTTCCTCTTGGACTATTTTCTCGGCGGCTTGGCTGTAATAATTGAATAGAATCTTCGCTTGGTCTTGGAAGACATTATTAGATTCTTGAAAAATTTTACCTGTCATGACATATGGTTTTAGGTTAGAAAATCATTGTGTTATCAATTTCTCTTGTGAAAGGTTTATTGGCTTGAACAAGATGCTGATATGCTGTTACAAATGTATAAAACATTTTGAGAAATAAAAAATTTTTAACGTTCCTCCTATGGTTAAGTCCAAAAAACTTATTTGTAGGCAGTTTATGAGAATTTTGTTATTTTTTCCAACCGAGTGTACTTTAAGACGGCAAAAAACCGCTATTTTTGTAGCATTTGAAATTTGTGAACAAAAAACATGGGTTATCATAATATGAAAAGTCTTATAGCTATAGTCGTGGTAATGTTGCTGGGATGCAATGCTTATGGGCAAAATCGTGTGTTGGTGTCAAAAAGCAAGTTCCGTATTTATGTCATAAACTCTAAGAACGACACGCTGTTTGAGGCTCCTGTAGCAATAGGTAAGAATTATGGTGACAAGACCGAGATAGGCGATAGTAAGACACCCGAGGGAGAATTTCCTATATACAAGATACTTGATGCAAGAGAATGGAAGCATGATTTTAAGGATGGCATGGGAGTGCGTAAAGGTGCTTACGGTCCTTATTTCTTACGTTTGAAGATGGATAAATTCAAGGATATAGGGATACATGGTACTTGTTTCCCCGAGTCGGTGGGAACACGAAGCAGCGAGGGTTGCATACGGTTACGAAATGAGGATATTAGAAAATTTGTGAGATTTATACGTATAGGTACGAAAGTGACGATACTTCCAGAGGGTAAATAGTCCAACAATAGTGAAAGAACAGGAAAAATGAAGATAGAGGAATTGTGTGACGTTTTGAATCCGATATCGAGAATTCAAGCGGTAGAGAAGTTTTTGAAAGGTGATAGACGAGATAGGCGTGTGATCGACGGCTTGGCTGGTTCGTCGAGTGCGGTTTTATTCTCACGATTACCTAAAGTGGCAGAGCCGTATCTGATTATCTGTAACGACCTTGATGATGCAGGCTATCTTTATCATGACCTTTGTCAGATAAACGGAGAAGAACGTGTGTTGATATTCCCTTCTGGATATAAACGAGATATTAAGTATGGTCAAGTGGATGCGCCATCGGAGATACTACGCACCGAGGTTCTTAATAAGTGGTATAACGATGGTTCGATACGCTGGGTGGTGACCTATCCGGAAGCTCTTGCCGAACAGGTGTCATCGAAGAAAGAAATAGAGGAAACAACCATTACGCTCAATAGAGGAATGGAACTGGACATGACGGAACTGGTGAAACGCCTACGTTCCTATGGATTCCAAGATGTAGACTATGTGTATGAGCCTGGACAATTTGCGTTGCGTGGTTCTATACTCGACGTGTTCTCTTATTCTAACGAATTGCCTTATCGTGTTGATTTCTTCGGCGATGAAATAGAAAGTATCCGCACATTTAATGTGGAAACTCAATTGTCGGAACAAAATCTTGATTCGATATTTATTTTAGGAGGTTCATGCTCGAAGCCTACAAAAGGAGCTTCGCTATTGCATTATATTGGTGATAACACCGTGTTGTTGTGCAGCGATGCCGAATGGTTGTGTTCAAGAATTAAGGCTATAGGTGACGAAAAATTGTCGGATAGCACGATAATAGCCGATGAGGGTGATAAGAATGCGATGAGTAAAATAGTTGACGTTGATGAGTTTATACGTAGATTCAACGGATTCCGTCGTGTCGATTTCAATCCAGGTGAATCACAAGGGGTTATAGGTCATAAACTTTCGTTCCATATAGCGCAGCAAGGTATATACCATAAGAATTTTGATATTATAAGCAAGTCGTTCCATGACTTCATGGAAAAGGGTTACAAGATATATATATTGTCGGATAGCGAAAAGCAGATAGAGCGTTTACGGTTGATATTTGAAGATCGTAATGACGAGATAAGGTTTACTCCTGTCGCGCGCACGCTGCATAGCGGATTTGTCGATAATGACTTGAAGGTGTGCGTATTTACCGATCATCAGATATTCGACCGATTCCATAAATACAATCTTAAAAGCGACCGTGCTCGTTCGGGAAAACTGGCGTTATCGCTTAAAGAGTTGAATCAAATAGAAGTGGGTGACTATATAGTGCATGTGGATCATGGCGTGGGCAAGTTCGGCGGACTGGTGCGTACAACTGTGAACGGCACGCTGCAAGAGATGATAAAGCTCACTTACATGAACGACGATATTATATTTGTGTCGATTCATGCGTTGCACAAACTTGCTAAATATAGGGGAAAGGAAGGTGTTCCACCTAAATTGAACCGTCTAGGCTCTGGTGCTTGGGATAAGATGAAGGACCGCACCAAGAGCAAACTGAAAGATATTGCTCGTGACTTGATTAAGTTGTATGCAGCACGCAAGGAAGAGAAGGGGTTTGCCTATTCTCCCGACGGTTATTTGCAACAAGAGTTGGAGGCTTCGTTCATATATGAAGATACCCCCGACCAAATAAAGGCCACGGCTGCAGTTAAAGCCGACATGGAGAGCAATAAGCCTATGGATAGGCTTATATGCGGTGATGTGGGATTCGGAAAGACTGAAGTTGCTATACGTGCTGCATTTAAGGCGGCTGTTGACGGCAAGCAGACAGCCGTTCTTGTGCCTACTACAGTTCTTGCCTACCAGCACTATAACACGTTCAAGGAGCGTCTTGCTGATTTCCCAGTTAAGATAGACTATTTGAGCCGGGCAAGAAAGCCTAAAGACGTGAAACGTATCACCGATGAACTGGCTGAAGGCAAGATCGATATATTGATAGGAACTCATAAACTGATAGGTAAATCGGTTAAGTTTCATGATTTGGGACTTCTTGTGGTGGATGAGGAACAGAAATTCGGCGTGTCGGTAAAAGAGAAGTTGAAACAGATGAAGGTGAATGTCGATACGCTCACCATGTCGGCAACACCAATACCGCGTACTTTGCAATTTTCACTTATGGGCGCTCGTGATCTTAGTGCTATCACTACGCCTCCAGCCAACCGTTATCCTATTCTCACTTCGGTGAATGCGTTGAATGATGACATTGTGCTGGAAGCCATTAATTTTGAGATGTCACGCAATGGGCAGGTGTTTTTCGTAAACAACCGCATAGAGGGACTATTTGAACTTGAGAATATGATAAGAAGACTTGTTCCTGATGCCAGAATTGTAGTGGGACACGGGCAGATGCCTCCTGAGAAATTGGAACAAGCCATAATAGATTTTGCTAATCATGATTATGATGTGCTGTTAGCCACTACTATTATCGAGTCGGGTCTAGATATGCCTAATGTGAACACAATAATTATTAATAACGCTCAAAACTTCGGTCTTAGTGAGCTGCATCAATTGCGTGGACGTGTGGGGCGTAGTTCACGCAAGGCGTTTTGTTATCTGCTAGTGCCTCCGGGCAAGCCTCTAACTCCTGTTGCCCGACGACGTTTGCAGGCTATTGAGAGTTTTGCCGAATTGGGTAGCGGAATCCACATTGCGATGCAAGATTTGGATATTCGTGGAGCCGGCAACTTGCTAGGAGCAGAACAGAGTGGATTCATTGCCGATTTAGGATATGAAACTTATCAGAAAATCTTGAAAGAGGCTGTTCTGGAATTGAAAACCGAAGAGTTCAGTGATGTGTTTGACGATGAAAACAAGCAAAAGGCTGTTCTAGAAGATGACGAGCCGTCGTATGTGGCTGATTGCGCTATAGAAAGCGATATGGAACTCTACCTGCCAGCTACCTATGTCCCGCAAGAGAGCGAGCGAATACTGCTTTATCAAGAACTTGACAATATGGAGCGTGAAACAGATGTCATGGCTTTCCGCCGCAGGCTAGAGGATAGGTTTGGCAAGATTCCGAAAGAAGCTAATGAATTGATTAGGATTGTTAGCCTACGTCGATTGGCAAAAACACTGGGAATAGAGAAGGTAGCATTGAAGCAAGGGAATATGTATATGTATTTTGTGGGCGATGAGAATCGTGCTTACTATGAATCTCCGGCTTTTGGCAAGATTTTACATTATTTACAGAATGATCCGCAACGTTGCAAGTTGCGTGAGGTGAACGGCAAGCGTTCTATTCTTATAGGTGGTGTCCGCTCGGTGCAAGAGGCGGTGGGAATCCTTTCGTCTATGGCATCTCTCACGGCAATATAATAAACGGGTTAATCATCAGCAACGTAAAAGGTTATACTATCCATATTGTTAAATAGGCTGAAAATTTGAGCTAAAAACAAAAAAAAAGCAGTACCTTTGCACTCGTTTTTTGCGTAGTGTGTGGCATATTACGTTTGCTTACAACCCGTTCAGGGGTGTTCTTCACAAAGAAGGAAGGTATAATTTTAAAAAAGATATTATGTTTAAGAAATTCCATGGATCCCATAAGATGGAAGCGTTGCAAAGAAAGAAGATGCAAAATCTTCTTTCTAAAGACATGTTTGCTTCTCGTCTTGTGAAAATTGCTATCTCATGTATAGCGATGATTATTTTATGGGCTGTGCCTACAGCATTATTAGGTATTGAGGGCTTGACGTTAGTGGAGCAACGTGTGATTGCTATTTTTGTGTTTGCCACATTGATGTGGATATTCAATGCGATTCCGGCATGGACGACATCCACATTTGTTGTGGTGTTGCTTCTTTTCACCACTTCCGACAGTAGCCTATGGTTGTTCCGAGATGGTATACCAGCGGAGCAATTAGGCACGTTGACAAGCTATAAAGGCTTGATGGCATGTTTTGCCGACCCTATTATCATGTTGTTTATCGGTGGTTTCATTCTAGCCATTGCAGCAACTAAGACAGGTCTTGATGTGATGTTGGCTCGTGTTATGTTGAAGCCTTTCGGTACACAATCTAAGTATGTGTTGCTTGGTTTTATCACAGTAACAGCATGTTTCTCGATGTTCCTAAGCAATACTGCTACAGCAGCGATGATGCTTACATTCCTAGCACCAGTGTTGAAAGCTCTTCCAGCCGACGGTAAAGGAAAAATAGGATTGGCATTGTCGATTCCAGTGGCAGCGAACATAGGCGGTATGGGTACTCCTATCGGTACACCTCCTAATGCTATTGCGTTGAAGTATCTAAATGACCCTGCTGGTATGAATATGAATATCGGTTTCGGTGAGTGGATGGCATTCATGATTCCATTTACACTTGTTCTAGTGTTCATTGCTTGGGTGCTATTGTTGAAGCTATTCCCCTTCAAGCAAAAAACTATCGTGCTTGATATAAAGGGTGAGGCTAAAAAAGACTGGCGTTCAATCGTTGTATACATCACATTTGCCGTTACAGTGCTTTTGTGGGTACTCGATAAGTATACAGGCGTGAATTCTAATGTAGTAGCGATGCTTCCAGTGGGTGTATTCTGTATCATAGGCGTTATAACTCGTCGTGACTTGGAAGAAATTAGCTGGGGTGTGCTATGGATGGTAGCAGGCGGTTTCGCATTGGGTCTTGCTTTGAACCAGACAGGTTTGGCAACGCACTTAATTTCTTCAATACCATTTGATACTTGGTCACCGCTTCTTGTTATAATAGGTTCTGGCTTGATATGCTATGCGATGGCAAACTTTATATCGCATACGGCTACAGCAAACCTTTTAGTTCCAATTCTAGCTGTTGCTGGCTCAAGCATGGCAGGTGCATTAGCTCCACTAGGCGGTGTATCAACATTGTTGATAGGTGTGGCTATAGGTTCTTCTCTAGGTATGATATTACCTATCAGTACGCCTCCAAACGCAATGGCTCACGCAACTGGCTTGATAGAGCAGAAAGATATGGCTAAGGTGGGTATTATAATGGGTATCGTAGGTCTAGTATTGGGATATGTGATGCTCGTATTCCTAGGCTCAAACGGATTTATCGGAGGATAAGATAAATTATAGTAACAATAAAGGAAGCTGTTTCACATGATTGTGGCAGCTTCCTTTATTTAATAAATATATAGAGATGAAAAAATATTTGTTTTCGTTGCTTTTGATGCTTGTCGTCACGAGTGCTTTTGCTCAAAAGAAGGAGTTTGATTTTAAAATTTATGGTCAAGTAAGAGCCGATTTGTTCTATAACAGCCGTGCCAATGTGGAAAGTGTAGACGGATTGTTTTATAACTATCCTAAGGATATTGAACCTGATGCGGCAGGAACAGACTTAAACGGTGGTGCCAATAGTAATTTGTATTTGTTGTATACTCGTTTGGGCTTGGACGTGAAAGGTCCTAAATTTGGCGAAGCAACCACTACTGCGAAGATAGAGTTTGATTTTCGTGGTTCTGGTACAACATTGTCGGTAGTGCGTTTACGCCATGCCTATATAAATCTAAATTGGGGTGAATCTTCGCTTCTTTTGGGGCAGACTTGGAATCCTTTATACGGTGATGTTGCTCCTCAAGTGTTAAACTTGAATATGGGCGCTCCATTTCAGCCGTTTGGTCGGGCACCTCAAGTCCGTTACCGTTATAACATCCCTGGTCTACAAGTGACTGCGGCTGCATTGTGGCAATCTCAATACACCTCAAATGGACCTGATGGGAAAAGCAACAAGTATTTAAAGAATAGTTGTGTGCCTGAATTGTATTTAGGCATTGACCGCAAGATGAGGAATCTGATGTTTGGTATAGGGGTGGATATGCTTTCTCTTGTACCTCGCACTCAAGCTACTGTGGGTGAAAAAACTTATAAAGTAGGTGAGCGTGTCACTTCTATATCTTATGAGGTTCATGCAAAATATGTTTCGCCTAAACTGTATGTGGCAGCAAAGAGCGTGTTAGGCTCAAATCTTACACAAGTTTCTATGTTGGGCGGATATGGAGTGAAGTCGGTGAATGCTACTACAGGCGAGCAGAAATACAGTCCTAATCGCAATACCTCTTCATGGTTGAATGTGGTTTATGGCAAGAAATGGAAGGGCGGTCTGTTCTTAGGTTACATGAAAAACTTAGGTACTAAGGATGCTGTTACTAAAATGTATGGCACTGGAACTGACGTGAGCCAGCTTGCTAGCGGTTCTTTGGAATTGACTTATAATATACCTCATTGGAAAATGGGAGTGGAGTACAACCTAACAAAGGCTTGGTATGGTGATTTGAATACTGCTAACGGAAAGGTGATAAACACACATGCTGTTAAGAACCACCGCTTAGTTGCAAGCCTCCTATATATGTTTTAAAGTTTGGAGATTTATCTGGCATCCTTTGATGATTACGGGTAAAATAAAAACTGCTACGTTCGTTATGGCGTAGCAGTTTTTTGTTGTTATAAGACTTTTTGTTACTTCACTTCCCAAGTTTCGCCAGCTAAAAGCATGTCACGAAGGCATGTGAAGCCTTTCTTTGCTTTTACTTCAGCAACTTGCTTTTCAACTTCTTCGTTGTATACTGGAGCATCAACATCACGTATTACACCGATAGCTAGAGGAAGATCATGACCGTCCATCATAGCCAATTGTTGGTGCAAGAAGTTGCTTTGGCAATGTGCGTCGTGAACAAGCACATCGTCAATAGTGTATCCGTCCTTACCGATTTCTATGGCTTTAAGTGCGAATCCGTCTTGAACGATACCTTTATTTTTCTCTTTACCAAAAATCATCTTTTCGCCATGAACAAGGTGGATTGTGCGGTCGGCACGATTTTCCTTGTCGGTGATGAAGTTGTGGATTCCGTGATTGAATATAACACAGTTCTGAAGCATTTCAACGATAGAGCACCCCCTGTGGCGAGCAGCGGCTACCATTACTTCTTGTGATATTTTCAATTCCACGTCGATACCGCGTCCGAAGAATGTTCCACGAGCTCCAAATACTAGCTCTGCTGGGATAAATGGGTCTTCAGTTGTACCATAAGGTGCTGACTTGCACACAAAACCACGGTCGCTAGTAGGTGAGTATTGTCCTTTTGTAAGACCGTAAATCTTGTTGTTTAATAGTAGCACGTTAAGGTCTACGTTACGTCTAACTTCATGGATGAAGTGGTTACCGCCGATAGCAAGACCGTCGCCATCACCACACACTTGCCATACTGTCATCTTAGGGTTAGCTGTCTTGAAACCGCTAGCTATAGCGCCACCACGTCCGTGGATAGTGTGGAAACCGTATGTGTTCATATAGTAAGGTAGACGTGAGCTACAGCCGATACCTGATATTACGGCTGTCATGTGAGGAGCTACGCCCACTTCAGCCATTGCCTTGTGCAATACGGCTAGAATAGCGTGGTCGCCGCAGCCTGGGCACCAACGTACATATTGGTCGCTCTTAAAATCAGCGTTGGTATATTGTTTGTTCTCTTCCATGATTATTTTTCCTCCATGATTTTAGTTAGACCTTCTACGATTTCTTGTACTAAGAATGGTTGACCTTGCACCTTATTGATACGCTTAATGTTTACCATTGGGTGTTTAGCTTGCAAAAAGTCGGCAAATTGACCGTTGTTAAGCTCGGCAACCACAACATTCTTGTACTTCTTGATAATTTCGCTTGCGTTGGCTGGAAGAGGGTTTATATAGCGGAAGTGAGCGAATGCCACAGGCTTTCCTGCCGCATTCATTTCTTCAACAGCTGTATATAAATGTCCATAAGTACCACCCCATCCGATAAGCAATGTATCTGCCTCTGGATTGCCTTGTACTTCTAGCGCAGGTATATTGTTGGCAATTTTGTCAACTTTTTCTTGACGTGTAACAACCATTTTTTCGTGGTTGGCTGGATCGGTAGATATTGCGCTAGTGTTATAGTCTTTTTCAAGACCTCCTAGGCGGTGCATGAATCCTTCAGTGCCAGGAATAGCCCAGTAACGCACCTTTGTTTCTTCATCGCGCATATAAGGTTTCCAGCCCTTTTCAAGCATGTCAGCTTTTACGAAGTTAGGCTTGATAGTTGGGAATTCGTCATTTTCGGGGATACGCCATGCTGATGAGCCGTTGGCGATGAATCCGTCGGTTAACAGAATAACTGGAGTCATGTGTTCTACAGCAATACGTGCGGCTTCAAATGCCATGTTGAAGCAATCGGTAGGAGATGCGGCAGCTACTACAGCTAGAGGAGACTCACCGTTTCTGCCGTATAAGCATTGCATCAAGTCGGTTTGCTCTGTCTTGGTAGGCAGACCAGTTGATGGACCTCCACGTTGAACGTCTATGATGACAAGAGGAAGCTCAGCCATTACAGCAAGACCCATAGCCTCGCTCTTTAGGGCGATACCAGGACCTGATGTGCTGGTGACAGCAAGGTTTCCGGCGAATGATGCGCCTATTGCAGAGCATATGCCTGCTATCTCGTCTTCCATTTGGCATGCTTTCACACCCAAGTCTTTGCGTTTAGCTAGTTCATGAAGCACGTCAGTTGCTGGCGTGATAGGGTAACTGCCTAGGAATAATGGTAGACCGCTTTTCTCCGATGCCATGATAAGCCCCCATGCAGTAGCGGTGTTTCCGTTAACATCGGTGTAGATGCCTGGACGGATGTCGTCGGTTTCGATGCGGTAGGTAGATACCGATGCATGTATATTGTTGCCATAGTCATAACCAGCGCGAATCACCTTTGCGTTAGCTTCAGCTATAGCTGGTTTCTTAGCAAACTTGTTTTCTAGCAAGTGGATTGCATTTTCTAGAGGACGGTCGAACAACCAGCACACAAGACCAAGAGCAAACATGTTCTTGCACTTGGTGATAGATTTCAAATCCATACCAGAATCAGCTAAAGCGGCTTTTACCATAGAGGTCATTGGAACTTCTACGACTTGTGCTTTAAGATCGATTTCAGTGTATGGATCATCGGTCTTGTAAAGAGCTTTTTCTAAATCGGCTTTTTTGAAGCAATCGATGTCGACGATAGCTACACCGCCAGGTTTAAGGAACTTGGCATTTTGTTTTAATGCCGCAGGATTCATTGATACGAGTACATCGGCTTTGTCGCCAGGAGTGTGAACTCCTTTACCGATGCTTACTTGGAAGCCTGAAACACCGCTAAGTGTGCCTTGAGGGGCACGCACTTCGGCTGGGTAGTCAGGGAAAGTTGAAATTTGGTTTCCTATTCCAGCTGATACGTTGGAGAAAATATTTCCTGCCAATTGCATACCGTCGCCAGAGTCACCAGAGAAGCGTACTACAACTTTCTCAAGTACTTTTACGTTGGTTTTTTCTAACATAGTAAGTTGTTAATTTTTGCAATACTGCATTTATGTTAATATCATATTTAAGGCTTTCTGATAATGTCATAAAGTCATGGCAAAGATAAGTGTTGTTACCTTTATAAAGAAATTTTAGGCTGAAAAAATAACAAATAAAAGGTGCTATCCTTGCCCTTGTGATTTAGGTGTGGATGGCACATCACTGGGCGAATGAACCTGTGTGGCGAGTTTGCGCTGGTAGCATTCCCCATCTTTATTGGTTATATATATTGTGTTGCCTATCATCTTCATGTCGGTCACTCCTTCGATAGGGTAAGGCAATATGGCTCTTACTCTTCCGTTCTGGTCGCAAATTTGCAATCCTGATGCAGTTGCAACGTATAGGTTGCCTAGGGTGTCGAATAGCATGCTGCATGGCTGCTCTTGCGAATGGTTTAGCGGATTGTGTAGCCAGTAGAAACGTTGTCCGTTCTCCAATTCCCCATTCTCGTTTATGGTGTAACTGATAAGCCAGTTGGATGCTTTCTCGGTCTGGATAAGCAGGCTTGCATCGGGATAAATAGCTATTCTGTTTCCTGCATTTGGTAGTGTGTTGAGCTTCGCCGGTTTGCTCTCAGATGGCTTGAGCCATATATCTCCATTGTTGTTTACTCCGTATGTGTTGCCGTTGTGCAATGTTATCGTTTGTTGTGTTCTTGTAGACTTGGAGAATATCTTACTGTCTGCCTCGCCAAATATTATATCGGCTGAACTGTTTTCGGTAGGTTCCCAATCTTCGCCATCAACAAGCAACGTTGAGAGCATATTGTTTAGTGACTTTCCTTTAACTGGAGCATTAGGATATCCCCTCCATAGCCATCTCATAACATCTGGGAATAAACTCGCTCCATGCTTTATATTGTGATTGCTTCTGTCCCATTTGTAAGAATATTCGTAGCCTGCGAAGTTTAGGGCTGATTCCATAAGCACGTTATATTCAAACCAGTCGCCAAAAAGCGGATTCCATGCATCTTTGTTGCCGTCGTGTAGGAAAATGCGTAATGCTTTAGGCTCGGTCTTTCTGACAAGAGCGGGCAAGTCGTTGCCTCCCCGCATGGCGACAAAAGTGCCTACGGTGCAGTATACGCGGCTGAAAAGGTCGGGACGTTCCCATGCTGCGACGAAAGAAGCTATACCTCCGCTGCTAGCCCCTGTTATGGCGTGGTCGGATGCCAATTTTGACAACTTTATTCGTCTGCCGTCGTCAAGTGTGATGCTTTCGGCAAGCGGTAACACTTCTGTTTCTATGAACTTTGCGAATGTGCCATCGGTCTTGTCAAACTCGTTGCTGCGGTTGTATCTTATGACTTTGCCGTTTTTGTCCTTGATTGTGCCAGGATTGATGAACACGCCTATTGTGATAGGTATCTCGCCTGATTTTATCAGATTGTCCATTACGGTCGTCATCTTGTAGTATACAGCCCCGTCGAGACATACGAGTAGGCAAGCGGGTGTTTTCCCGTCGTATTGTTTAGGCACGTATATGCTGATGCTTCGTGTAGTTCCTGGGTATATGGTTGAGCTGTCGAGCGTGCGTTCTATTATCGTACCTCGTTCATTTGCTGGCAAGTCTTTCCTTGCCGGGTCGGCAATATAGCTTGCGTTCTGTTCTTGTTGGGCAAAGGCTGGAAAAGAGCCTAAACCAAGTATTAAAATGGCTAATAGCTTTTTCATCGGTGCAAGTTTTTTATAATTTATAATCAAAGGTAGTAATTTATTTTTCGTGACATCTAATTTTCGGTGACAATTTGTTTGTGAAAAAGAAGAATATTTGCGTGGGTGTTGTGTGCGGTAGAGGTGGTTATTGTTACATAGGTGAAATATTAACAAATTTAACATTTGAAATTTTAAGACTTTGGTTCTTAGGGCGATAGCGAAAAGTGATAATGCTAAGTTGTGTGAATACGGATTTTTTTCAGCAATAATTTTGCAAATTGGAGTCTTGAAATATTAAAAAATGTAAATTAGGCTGGTTTTTTTGCACAAAATAGCCGATGATGTGCAATTTTTTATAATTTCTATCGCCAAAACCTTTCATATCTG
>CAZSHA010000011.1:0-8719 GCA_964606575.1 uncultured Muribaculaceae bacterium
CTTGGCTTGAATCTGCATCCGGCAACGGAGATAAACGACTGACGAAATAGTAGAACAAAAACAGCACAGATAACACCTTTAGTATAAAATTCTATTATCAGAGCTGTTTTCATTCTTTTTAGAGAGCTATTATTTTCGACAGAGAGAAATTTGGCAAGCGGCAGATTTCACTTCCTCCAAAATAAATGCACCAACAGATGCAACACTGTATGTTCCATACGGAAGTTATGATGAATATACAAATACTATTGGTTGGAATTATTTTACAAATATTGTTGAAACTGATATTAAATCCGATTCCGAATCTACAGGTCCAGAGATAACAACAAATCTAGAAAATACTTTGTTAGATGAGAATAATGAATCTACTGAATATTTCAATTTGCAAGGCGTGAAAGTAGAAAACCCGAGCAAGGGCATCTATTTGAAGAAACAAGGCTCAAAGACCACAAAAGTGGTGCTATAAAAGAGTACCGCTTCTGCTCTAGGAAAAACTTGATGTTAGGAGGTTGTGCTGAACCGCACAGCCTCCAATTCTTTTTTATCGTTATGAGGTGGGGATAATTTATTTCTTTTGATAGAACATGTAGTTTATGACTTCGATAAGCTCTTGCTTGGGATATAGACCCATGATATATTGCGGTGCGCCATTTATGGGAAAAAATATTACCGTAGGAACAGAATGAACCCCGAAAGCATTAGCCAATGCCCTATTCTTATCTAAATCTATTTTATAGAAATCAATTTTGCCATTATACTCTTTTGCCAATTCTTCAAGTATGGGCGAAAGTCGGCGACAAGGCATGCACCATGATGCCGACACGTCAACTATCGCAGGTCGTTTACCTACAAACTGGAAGCCCTCAAAACCTGTGGAGTAATCCCCTAGCAACGTTTTGAACTGTTCGTGGTCTATTTCTTTCATTGCTGGAGTTGCGGCTTCAGCCGTAAGGCATGCCACCAACATTAATATGATACTAAAAATTATTTTCTTCATAGATATGTATATAATTCATTAAAACAACCCAAAATTAAGCATTTTGTTTGCTAATTACAAATACAAGGTATTAATAAAGACAACAACCGCAGGTAACTTGCACGCTCGATTAACCTACGGTTGTTGTTAATGTTTCAATTGAGATTTTTTCTAGCCTTGATGTTGCACACGCAACAAATCGTTAACGGTCTTGACAGGATTGAATGTAGCCAAAGGCACATCAACAAAAATTGTGTTCCAGTCACTCATTGAGCCATTCCATAGTCCCGGCAACTCTAATGCCTTGATGGTTGTTCCCGATTTAGACTTCTCTGAAATTAGTCCAGTCATTTTGTCCACATAGTTCTTCAAGTTGAACTTCTCACCTTTATAGTCCTTGATATAGCACACAAGATCAACCGGGTTGAAGTGCGTACCGCTCTTTATCAAGTCTTCAGACTCTGGCTTGCTCATGTCGAATTGAGCTGACTCTAGGATTTGAGGCGAAGTTGAGCCGTCTTGGTTATAAGCGATGTAAGGACCTCCGCCTGGTTCGCCGTCGTTCTTTACCATACCGCACACACGAATCGGGCGGTTTAGCTTATTCTTGATGTATAGAACCAATTCGCAGTCTTCTAAATGCTTGATTTCCTCGTGGCGAACGTTCAACGTGTTATGCAAGAATTGTATCATCTCACGCACATCGTCAATAGTGTATTTACCGCTTTCAAGTTGTTCTAAATACGCCTTTATTTGTTTTTGAACCTTAATCAAGCAACCACCTATCACCTTCTTATATTTAATGGTTTCGGCACGTAAACTGCTAGGAACAACGTTGTCGATATTTTTAACGAAAACCACATCGGCGTCTATATCGTTCAAGTTTTCCAACAACGCTCCATGACCAGCCGGGCGGAAAAGCAACTTACCACCCTCACGATAAGGGTTATTTTCCATATCCACAGCCACAGTATCGGTTGATGGCTTCTGTTCCGACATCGTAACATTGTATTGAACTCCCCATCTTTCGGCAAACGCAGGTACTTTAGCATCAATAAGCTTCACAAACTCAGGCTTATGCTCCGGTGATACCGTAAAATGGATGTTCACATTGTTATCTTTGTCGGTAGCGTATTGCGCTCCCTCTTCAAGATGTTCTTCCAGTGGAGTATGCACCTCCTCGCCCACTTTATGGAACTGCAACAACGCCTTTGGCAAGAAGCCATAGTTTAGCCCATCGGCATTCAGCATACATTGTACAATTTCTTTGTATTTGCCTTCGTTCTTTAATGCTGGAATTTCTTTGCCATGATTTTTCACACATTCAGCATTAAGCGTATCGTAAAAAGCAAATTTTTCAATTTCGTCAAAATATTTCTTCTCAAAATCGGTGGTTGGCACATCGCTGTCACCGTTCATGAACGAAAACATGTTTTTGAACATGCGGCTGGCCGCGCCCGATGCAGGCACAAACTTCTCCACTACTCCACCGCCAGTGAGGAAACTGTCCCATTCGGCAATACATGCGTCTACTTCGTCATCGGTGAATTTAGTGATGCCGTTGCCTATTGAGGCACTAGCTTCAATTTTTAAATAAGGAAAACCTGTTTTGAATGTTTCTAGCTGCTCGTTAAGGGTTTCTTCCGAAATCCCTTTCGCTTGTAATAGTTTTAAATCTTCTGAGTTAAGCATGTTAATCATTGATTAGTTTTGTGAGTATAATATTATTACCTCAAAGGTAGTTCAAAATAGCATTAGAAACAAATTTTATCATGCACAATTTGCAATTATCGGCATCAAATATTACCTTTGGATATGAATTAATAAAGGAACTTCGATATGGAGATTGAATATTTTACCGACGAGGAGAAAGGCCTCGTCTTTCAACAATGCAAGACCCTACTTAGTTCGGTTAAAGAGATTGCTAGCAACGAGGATATTGACCGAGTTCACAACATAATCAAACAAGGCATCGAGTCCAACCACTATGCCCGTGACAAATATGGTATAAATCCAACACTAAGGCATCTATCAACGGCACTCACTTTGATAGAATCGTTCGGTGCCGACCGCAATATGATTATCGCAATATTGCTTTATAATCTATGCAAAACGGAATTTATTCCCGAAGAATATATATTGAAGGAGTTTGGCGAAGACATCGCAAAGCTCATAAAAGGACTTTTGCAAGTATCACGCTTATATCAAAAGCGAGCGGCAGTAGAAAGCGAGAACTATCATAAATTGCTTCTTACGTTTGCCGAGGACATCCGTGTCATTATCATTATGACCATCGACCGATTGACGTTGATGAGAATGATAAACCACCACCCAAACGCTAAATTTGTAAAAGATATAGCTAATGAGTCGAAGTATCTATATGCCCCGCTTGCACATAGACTTGGATTGTATAAGATTAAATCAGAGCTTGAAGATTTGTCGCTTAAATATATTCATCGTGATGTGTTTACGCAAATCGCACACAAGTTGAATCAAACTAAAGTGAAGCGTGAGGAATATATCGCCAACTTCATCGCACCAGTAAAAGACGCATTGGAAAAAGTTGGTCTTAACTTTGAGATAAAGGGTAGGACGAAATCTATCAACTCCATATATAATAAGATGGTGAAACAGAATGCTGATGTAGATGACATCTTCGACTTGTTTGCCATCAGAATAATTCTAGACACGCCACAAGAAAAGGAGAAAACGGAATGTTGGGTAGCATATTCGATTGTTACCGATATGTACAAAGCTAATCCAGCACGATTAAAAGACTGGTTGACGATCCCTAAATCGAACGGCTACGAATCATTGCATATCACTGTGTATGGGCCTGAAAACCAATGGGTGGAGGTGCAAATACGTTCAAAACGAATGGACGAAATTGCCGAGCGCGGTCTTGCCGCTCACTGGAAGTATAAAGGCATCAAAAGCGAATCCAACCTAGACACATGGATGAACAATGTGCGTGACTTGCTAGAAGCTGGCAACGAAGGCCCAACCGCACTAATGAAAGATGTGAAAATGGATGTATACGACAAAGAAGTGTTCGTTTTCACACCCAAAGGCGATTTGTACAAATTGCCCCAGGGTGCAACGATTCTAGATTTCGCTTTTCATATACATTCAAAGTTGGGATGTGTATGCACAGGCGGTAAAGTAAACGGTAAGAATCAAAAAATAACATATAGATTACAGAGTGGCGACACGATAGAAGTGCTTACATCAAACGCTCAATCTCCAAAGTTGGACTGGCTGAATTTTGTAGTTACATCCAAAGCCCGCAACAAAATCAAACAAGCGGTTAACGAATTGCGTGCAAAATCAGCTGAGCTGGGCAAAGAATTGATGCAAAGGCGTTTCAAGAACCGTAAAATCGAGATTGAAGAATCCTTGCTAATGAGAACGATAAGGAAACTGGGATATAAAACGGTCACAGATTTCTACACAAGCATATCAAATGAAACGCTTAATGTCAATGACGTTATAGATACATATATTGACATCCTTAACAAGGACAACGAAACCATTGCTCATGAAACTGCGGCAAACTTTGTGTTACAACAAACTTCCGACGCAGATGAACGCAAGTCTAACGATGTTCTGGTGATAGGAGAAAACATGAAGGGTATAAATTACAGCCTGTGCAAATGTTGCAATCCTATCTTCGGGGATAAAGTGACAGGTTACATTTCAAGCAGTGGAGCGATAAAAATACACCGCTCTACATGCTCAAATATAAAGCACCTGCTTGCAAAAGACCCGAACAGAGAAATCAGAGCTGAATGGTCTGGGAAAATTGGTGCTCAATATGCGGTTACGTTGCGTATTTTAGGCAATGACGATATAGGTATCGTAACCAATATAACATCGGTTATAACTAAAGAGAAAGACACCACTCTTAGGAATATATCCATTGATTCAAATGACGGTCTGTTCCAAGGCTATCTAGTGATAGGTGTTGGCGACAAAGCCACTTTAAATGATTTAATTAAGAAAATAAGAAATATAAAAGGAGTAAAAGATGTTCAACGCAGCAACAACTAAAAACGCAATTTTCGGTATTGCCTTATTTGCGGTAATATCGTCATTCTGCTCTTGCGGAAGTTCAAACGGAAAATCAAATGAAGCCGACTCGCTTTTGTCGCAAGCTCAATTGTTATATGACAACGGCGAATATGAACTGTCATTAACATTGATAGACTCGTTGAAAAACACTTATCCTGAAGAAATTGACTTAAATAAGTCCGGGCTATATCTCCGCACGCTGAATAATGAGAAAATAGTACAAAACGAGATTATACAGAACGACAGCCTTATTACGGTTTTAAGTGCAGAAAACAAAGAATTGGCGGATAAATTCAAGTTTATCAAGCATAAAGATATGGTAGAAGGTTACTATGTGCATAAATCAATATCTGGTGAAACTGGAAACGTAGATAGAACTGGATTAGAGCCAAGAATTGGAGAAGACGAGCTGTTTTATATAGTTTCTTATATAACCGGTCATGACGTGAAGCATACAGCCGTAAAAGTTTCATCCAAAAATGGGAATAGCGTGTCAACTGCAACTGTAGCATACGACAAAGCTCAAAATTACAGATACAACGATGATGGGAAAGCACATGAAAGCATAACTTTTTACAACCAACAATGCGACACTATAGGACAATTTATTTCCGACAATAGGAATGGCTTGAAAGTTACATTTTTAGGCAAAAAAACTTATAGTATACCTTTAGGTAGAAAATATTGTGATGCAATAGCCGAAACTTATCAATATGCGAGGAACAAAGCACAAGGGAAAGAAGCAATCCAAAAGCGAATGTACCTAGAGAAAAAGTTGGAAATTGCTCAGAAACAGATTGAGATAACTAAAGCAAATTTAGTAAAATAACTGCAGTCTAATTGACGTTATATTCCAGCCATTTGAAAATATAATCGTACAAAGAAACTCTAACAGGCTTGCTCGATAACATCAAATCGTGCAAGCCATTTTTTACAACCAGCTCTTTAACATTAACACCTAGCTTCTTGCCATATATAGATATTTCATTTACATCAAGTACAGCATCACCTTTATTAAATTCAGGCGACCACGAATTTCCGCCGACCGATTTGTCGGAACGCATTAGCAGTATAGGAATTGTTATGTCCTGTCCTCTTTGCAAATACTTTTGAGCCTTATATATTGCACCTATCCATCCGCTTGTAACCGCTGGTGATAACGGCAACTTCCAATCGGTGTTATATTCCCACTCGCCATGATATTTTTTCAATAGGCTTTGTGCATAAGCATCGTTGCTGTTCTGCTCAATAGAAATGTTTGGAAACATTCCCGATATTGCGGACACTAACGGTAACAAAGAATTTTCCTGCATATCGCTCAAATTCATGTCTAGAAACGGACTGTTTAAAATCATCGCCTTTATAGAATTTTTATGAGCAGAACCTTTCACCATATAGTAAGCAGAAATCAACCCGCCAGTTGAATGCCCCATTAAAACTATGTCTTTACACCCATCTTCTCTAATAATATTTATAGCAGAATCAATATCGGCAAAATACTCTTTTAAATCGCGCACTTCAAATCTTTTCTGTTCATTGAGCCAAGAGCGACCGTATTTCCTTAAATCTACAGCATAAAAGCCGTATCCGTGCTTGTTGAACTCATTAGCCATTTCTTCTTGAAAGAAATAGTCATTATAACCATGTATATACAAAACGGATTTTGTATGACTGATTGGTGCTATCCTTTTCACCACAGTAGTAACCACTTTGCCTGAATAGTCATTCGGCATTGCAATCTTAGTAGACAGGAAGTTTTCACCTAAAAAATCCTTATCCCAGCTACGCGCAGTTAAGACGTTTATACTTAATGCTATAAACAATATAACAATGTATAACCTTTTCATTTTACCATATATAAAAATACGCGACAAAAGTAATCAATATAAATATATGTATAACTCAATTCTCACGAAAAAAGGCAATGAACTTGTTGATTCATCGCCTTTTTAATAATAATTATAGGTGCATGTCAGCGTTTGTCTTCAATTCCGAAATCAATCCAACTTGTTTGCTCAAAATTGTTTTTAACAACTTGCTTAGCCTGGCGTAAGCAATCAGTCAACTCTGTTAACTTTGCATTTGCGGCTGATGCCTTCTGTTTCACAACTTCGCGCAACGCATCAAGTTCCTTGCTCATTTCGTCTGTTTCACCTGCGATGCGGATAAGCCTCTCAATTTGCTCATTTGTAACACCTAAATTATTCACTCTATCGAAGTTTCTCTTCAAGCCTTCTGCCAAAGATAGTGTCTTCTGCACTTTCTCCGAATATACTTTTGACATACCTTATATATTAAATTCGTTTTAAATTTACTATTTTTTTAGCAAATCAGAAAGTCTGTTGTTCTGCGGATATGTTACTGCAGTGCGGTGTTAATTTATTGATAGTTAAATATTTGTGTGATTGTTAAATAAATATAATTGAAGTTGTATGCTTTGTAAGCAATAACGTGGCTTATACATTTAGAGCCTTAAATGTGAAAAAAGTTAATGACGTGTCTAATAGATTGTTGTATTATTAAAAAATAATTCTTACCTTTGCACCGCTTAAAAATGGGCAATTTTTATTAAATTAATAATTAAAGTATTATGAATCATTACGAAACCGTTTTCATTTTAACTCCCGTTTTATCTGATGTTCAGATGAAGGAAGCGGTAGAAAAATTCACAACATTCCTAACTGACAATGGTGCGGAAATCGTGAATGTGGAGAATTGGGGTCTACGCAAACTAGCTTATCCAATTCAAAAGAAAACTACCGGATTTTACAATTTGATTGAATTTGATGCTGAACCAGCTCTTATCAAGAAGTTAGAAACAGCTTTCCGTCGCGACGAAAAAGTAATCCGTTTCTTGACATTCTTCTTAGACAAATATGCAGCTGAATATGCAGCAAAGAGAAGAAGTCTAAAAGGAGCAAAAACAACTAAAGAAGAAGTAAAGGAGGAGAACTAATTATGGCACAAGCTCAATCAGAAATAAGATACCTTACTCCACTATCAGTGGATATTAAGAAAAAGAAGTATTGCCGTTTCAAAAGAAGTGGTATCAAATACATTGATTACAAAGATCCTGAATTCTTGAAGAAATTCTTGAACGAACAAGGAAAAATCCTTCCTCGTCGCATCACAGGTACTTCACTTAAGTTCCAAAGAAGAGTAGCTCAAGCAGTTAAGCGTGCTCGTCACCTTGCTCTTCTTCCTTATGTAACTGATTTGATGAAATAATTTTAAAGGAGGAATCAATTTATGAAAATTATATTAAAAGAAGATATCGCAGGACTTGGATATAAGGACGATGTTGTGGAAGTAAAGAGTGGTTATGGTCGTAACTACCTTATCCCTCAAATGAAAGCTGTTATTGCTTCTCCTTCTGCACTAAAACAATTGGCTGAGACCCTAAAACAACGTGCTCACAAGATTGCTAAGATGAAAGCTGATGCTGAGGCTAAAGCTGCTACACTAGAAGGTGTAACACTTACAATCGGTGCTAAGACTAGTGCAACTGGTACTATCTTTGGTTCAGTTAACAACATTCAAATCGCTGAAGCTCTAGCTAAGCTAGGACACGAAGTCGATCGTAAGATTATCTACATCAAAGAAGCAATTAAGGAAGTTGGCTCATACAAGGCAACTATCAAATTGCACAAAGAGGTTTCTGTTGAAATCCCA
>CAZSHA010000011.1:8729-40470 GCA_964606575.1 uncultured Muribaculaceae bacterium
GTAGTAGCTGAATAATTGGCTTTTACCGAATAAAATAGAAGAAAGACGAAAAATCATGAGTGGTTTTCGTCTTTCTTTATTTTTTATTTTTGTGCTGTACCAAAAGACGAAACCGCAAGCAACGTTCGATATTTCGGTAATGTTATCCCATAGGTGTAGAAATGTCAAATAGAGAAAAAGGCTCAACCAACTTATAATTCCACTACCAGCACAAAATGAAACGTTGCAATAGACATGATAAAGGCTGAAGCATTTACCACCTATTTTTAATAAAAATGAGGCTATAAAGCCTCATAAAATATTGTTTTATGATTTTGCACGTATATTGATTAATTACGGCACACCCAAGCATCGGTGTTAGAATAAGATTGTTGTTTTAATTTATTCATTTCATTGTAATTTCCTCGTGCAACATACACTCTATACATACCACCTTTGGAAACAACAATTCGACAATTCTTATTGTCTGTTTCATTCAAATATTTCTCTGCGAGTTTTTTGTTTGGAAGAGATGCCACTACTAAATAATAACGACCAATTTCTTTTTCAGACTGACTATTAACAATTTGCTGCTGATGTTCTGTTTCGATGTTATCATCTATAACCCCACGCTTCGGAATTGCTATACACAACTCCCCTTTAACCTCATCACTAACCGTTTTCTTTAGTGTGAATGCATTTAAGTTGGCAAAATCTTGATTATGCTCGCTTACTATCGGCGTAGATAGCACAAATGACATCCCAAGTAATAATATTATAGATGCAGCAACCTGCATAAAACGTTTAACAAACGGTATTATATTTGACTGCTCTTCATTATCATCATTTAATTCAATACGATTTAACTCTGATAATGGCAACATTTTTAAACTTTTTAATCCAAAAAAATCTTTAGTATAACATTTTGTAGTGAATGGTGTAAACGCGTACACATCTTCATGTCTATACGAAAAGAATCCAAGCCTACCCATAGGCACTTCACCCTCATGTTTCAACTGTTGCTTTAGTGAACAGATATATTCTGAAATAGAAGAGTTCGCATCATCATAACTCACACATTCTCTACGTGAGATTGAGTTTGCCAATAAGCCGTCATTATGCTGTACAGACCTATTAAACACTATATTCCGTTCAGGCTCTTTAATTATATCATTTGTTTCAAATGTTGATTTTGAATACTGTGATATGAATGCACCTAGACCTGGAACAATCACACAATCTTGTTCCGTTATTAAGTATTCAATATGGTCTAACACTGAAATCATACAACAAATTTACACTTAATTTTGTAAAAAGGCAAATGCTGTGATTATTTTTTAATCTTTAAATATGACTCTACAGCAGCTCTACTTAATCCGCATTTTACTGCCGATTGGATGTCTTGTTCCATATCGTCCATACTAAATCTTGCCTTATGCAGCTTAGCCCTAAGCACATACAAGAATCCGTCATTTGGTGTCATTTCTATTGAACGATTCAAATCAGTTGCAGCCTCAGTATATTTTTTCAGTTTCATATAGCATTGTGCCCTATTCGATAATAGTATCGCAGTTGGACGTTGCTCTATGATTTCAGTATAGTATTTCACGGCTTCTAAGATATTGCCGTTTTGCATGTGCCAATATGCCATACCTTCACGTCCCAACCCAGAAGAAGGGTTGTAAAAAAGAATATAGTCAAAATCCTTTTTAGCTGTAGCCATGTCTTTCTTAAGCATAGAAATATAACCATGATAATACCTTGATTCTTCTTCAGTTTCATCAATTTGTATTACTCTAGCATAATCCTCAAGAGCTTTATCAAGGCTATCAAGACCATAATACAGTGATGCACGATTTTTTAACAATGTCACAGCATTTGGTGTCATGTTTATGGCGTAAGAATAGTTGTTTATTGCATCCTTATATTTTCCTTGATTGCGTTGCACTGTTGCGAGATTTGACAAAATCAAAGAATTGTTATAGTCGTCAGGATATTGCTTTAGGATATACCTTAAAAAACTCTCAGCTTTCCTCCACTCTTTAGTAGCCATATATTTTTCTGCTGAATCTACGTATTGGTAGTACTTGTCATCGGCAGCAATACTTGAAAATGCTACAAGAAATAAAAATGCTAAGCTAATATATAATTTCATCGTCAATCTAATAGTTATTTTAAAAATGACTACAAAGATAGAAATAATTTCAGATATAAGACATGTATACACGAAGAATGAGCACTACATAAATACATATAAATCGATATTAATTAGCATCCAACAAAGCATGTGAAGGATCTGGTACAAATTTCAAAAAATATAATTGTAATTTACAAAGTCATTACACTAGCACTTTCATTTCTTTGTTGTATCTTTGAGAAATAAATTGAAAATTCATGAAGCATTTAATAATAAAGATATTCTTCATACTTTGTATAATAGGTTCCTCAACCTCATGCAGTGTCGGTGACGAACCTATTACTGAAGCTAATCGTACAATACTAATATATATGGTGGCAACAAATGATTTATCGACTAGAGCAGTTGATGACATTGAAGAAATTGAGTCGTCCTTACAAACAAACGGAACGAACGGAGGGCGACTATTAGTGTATTGGGCGGCATACAATAAAGCACCACAACTAATAGAAATAACAAAAGGGAAAAGAAGTGCAAATCGAATTTTGCTTAAAGAATATGCAAATGATACCACATCTACATCACCTGAACGTATGATGAACGTTGTAGAAGATGTTGTGAATTTAGCTCCAGCTAGAGATTATGGTCTT
This sequence comes from uncultured Muribaculaceae bacterium, assembly GCA_964606575.1. GTDB lineage: Bacteria > Bacteroidota > Bacteroidia > Bacteroidales > Muribaculaceae > RGIG4576. Next base: position 11,496 of record CAZSHA010000011.1, read on the forward strand.
ATTTTGTGGTCACACTCATCAGGTTGGGTCAACTCGTTATCCGGCATAAAACCAAAAACATTCGGTAATGATTACGGTAAAGAGATGCCCCTAGATGTATTAGCCGATGCACTACCAGAAGGCTTGTTCAATTTCATTTATGCCGATGCGTGCTACATGGCATGCGTGGAAGTAGCATACGAATTAAGGAATAAGGCTAATTATCTTATTGGAAGCACAACAGAGTTGCCTGCTGATGGCATGGATTATATGAATAATATCCCAAGGTTTTTTGAAGATAATCTAAATCTTGAAAAAATATGTGCCAACACATTCAATAAATACAATAGCATGTCTGGTCAATACAAAACATGTACTATTTCTCTAACTGACTTGACAAAAATGGATGAACTTGCAAGTTTGTGTAGAGAAATTCATCTTAACGAAAACATGACTAATGATTTTTCGAATGTTCAAAGATACAAATATAATACTCCTTACTTATTTTTTGATTTTGTACAATACACAAAACTTCTAGCTACAGACGAACAGAAAGAGCAATTGGATGAATTGATGAACCAAATTGTGTTATACAAAGCCGCTACGCCTTATATTTTCAATCTTTTTAAAATAAACCCCATAAATTATTCCGGTCTATCTACGTATATTATTGGAACGACAGCCACAAGCGGTGTGAATGAGGTTTATTATAGAACGCTTTCATGGTATAACGATGTTATAAAATAATAAACTAAAATATAATTAACAAACATGACACTTAACAACATTCTATTAACACTTGAAAATGCCGTACCAACGGATTCAATCGCAGTAAAAAAAGCCGAAGCTATTGAAACGCTTAAATCCTTATCCTTCGATGATCTCATTTCTAAACTTGTAGACGGAGCTATCACGCTAGGTATAAGAATTGCTTTAGCAGTACTCGTTTTCTATCTTGGTAAATTTGTAATCAATAAATTTTACAAATTCACATTACGCTTATTGGAGAAAAGAAACGTTGAAGCATCGTTGTCTTCGTTCTTATTAAGCTTGTTACGCATATTACTATTGTTTATTTTGGTTATTTCTATCGTAGGAATACTTGGAATAGAGACCAGCTCATTTGTCGCTATATTCGCATCTGCAGGCGTAGCTATCGGCTTGGCATTAAGCGGTACTTTACAAAACTTCGCAGGTGGAGTTTTGATTTTATTGACTAAACCGTATCGTGTAGGTGACTATATTGAGCATAATGGACTATCGGGTAGCGTAAGAGAAATTCAGATATTCAGCACTATCATCAATACTCCCGATAACAAGACTATCATAATACCTAACGGTGGACTTGCAACTGGTACGATAAACAACTACTCTACTGAGATTTATCGCCGTGTTGATTGGACAGTGAGCATCTCTTATGGCGATGACGTAGAAGCTGCAAGAAAATCAATTCTAGACATCCTAGCTCAAGATGATCGTATTGTAAAAACAACTTGTGATGAAGATTACAAATTAAGACCTAAAGAAACATTGAAATTAAGTGGTATAATAGCTAAGATCCCACAAGGTGATAACTCACCTAAGGTCTTTTTGAACGAACTTGGGGCTGATAGTGTAAATTTGGTAGTTAGGGCTTGGGTTTATTCATCTTTCTACTGGAGCGTATTTTATGAAACCAATGAGAAAATATACAACATTCTACCTCAAAAGGGATTGAATTTCCCATTCCCTCAATTAGACGTGAGAATCAACCAACAATAATCTCTTGTATTCAACCACATTAATCCTGTTGTAGAGTTTATTTTACAACAGGATTTTTTATTATAATTCCACATAATTATACCTACATAATCTTTTTTAAGGAATCTAAAGGAAAAAAGATAACGAATCACTAACAAAAATAGCAAAACAATGACTATATTTGCGTAAATAAAAATTGGCGGTAAAACCATTCGCATATATCTATATAAATACAATGCGTGATAAGGCTAATACATTACATGCCAATTACTCCATATATAGTTCCTGCATGAGAGCAGGAATCCCCAATCTTGATATATAAAAAACGACATAAATGATAAGTAAATGGAACTATTTACCTCCTACATCCGAGCAAAGGGCTATAGAGGCCGTTATAGCAGAGCAGTTTCCTAACTGCCCAGCTATAAGTCATTTATTGATGCAACGAGGAATATGTTCACGAGATGAAGTGAATAAATTCCTAAATCCTTCTTTAAATGACCTTCATGATCCATTCCTAATGAAGGATATGGATAAGGCTGTCAATAGGCTTAATAAGGCTATGGGTGCAAAGGAGAAAATTCTCGTATACGGGGATTATGATGTAGACGGAACCACGGCTGTTGCCTTGGTGTATAAATTTTTGCAGAATTATTACTCTAATGTAGATTATTACATACCTACACGTTATGATGAAGGTTATGGTATATCAAACAAGAGTATTGATTATGCTGAAAGCAAAGGCGTTAAATTAATCATTGTTTTAGATTGCGGTATAAAAGCCGTTGAGGAGATTGAATATGCCAAGACTAAAGGTATAGATTTCATCATTTGTGACCATCATGTACCAGATGATGTCCTACCCGATGCTTCAGCTATATTAAATCCAAAACTAGAAGATAACCCCTACCCCTTCAAGCATCTTTCGGGATGTGGTGTAGGCTATAAATTCATGACAGCTTTCGCCAAAAGCAACGGATTGGCAAACCATCATGAATTGGAGAGTTTATTGGATTTAGTGGCAGTTAGTATTGCGGCTGATATTGTACCAATGACTGGCGAGAACCGTGTCATGACATATTTTGGTCTTAAACGATTAAACTCCAATCCTAACGTTGGATTAAAAAGCATAATTAAAATATGCGGATTATCTAGTAAGGAAATAACAATAAGTGATGTTATCTTTAAAATTGGTCCACGTATAAACGCCTCTGGACGTATGCAATCGGGTATGGAAGCAGTGGAATTACTAGTTACAAAAGATGCTAACGAGGCATACGAAAAAGGTAAAAATATAGACCAATATAATAAAGATAGAAAAGAACTTGATAAAAGGATTACAGAAGAAGCAAGTGCTATATTGGCTGACCGAGGAGAAATCGTATCAAGCAAGAAACCTATTGTAATTTACAATAAAGATTGGCATAAGGGTATTATCGGTATCGTTGCATCTCGTTTAACCGAGCTATATTACAAGCCATGTGTAGTGTTGACACTTTCAAACGGACTTGCAACTGGATCATCACGTTCTGTTCAAGGATTTGATATTTATAAGGCTATCGACTCAACCCGTGATTTGCTTGATAATTTTGGTGGTCATACTTATGCTGTCGGTTTATCCCTAAAAGAAGAAAATATCCCAGAGTTTACTCGTCGTTTTGAACAATATGTAATAGAAAACATTCATAAGGAACAGCTTACTCCTGAACTTGATATCGATTACGAAATAGACTTCTCGGAAATAACACCAGAGTTTTTAGGCTATTTAAAATTGTTCAATCCGTATGGCCCTTGGAATCAGAAACCAGTTTTCATAACACGAAACGTCTATGATTTCAGCACTAGCAAACTAGTGGGTAAAAACTTAGAGCATATCAAGCTTGAGCTAATAGATAACAAATCAGAAAAGGTGATTAACGGTATAGCATTCAATATGTCAGAGCATTATGAATATATTAAATCGCACAAGCCTTTCGATATTTGTTATACAATAGAAGAAAACAAGCATAAAAGTACTGGAACTATACAACTTCTTGTAAAAGGCATCAGAAAAGCACAAGAAGATTGATGATTATGAACACCTCAATACATGAAATACTCAAGAAATATTGGGGATATGAATCTTTCCGTTACCTTCAAGAAGAGATAATAAATTCTGTTCTTGAGGGTAATGATACTTTAGGCTTGATGCCAACTGGAGGAGGGAAATCTATCACCTTCCAAGTACCTACTATGGCAATTGAAGGAATGACACTTGTCGTCACTCCTATAATATCCCTTATGAAAGATCAAGTCGACAATCTACTTAAACGTAATATTAAGGCAACTTATTTACATTCAGGCTTATCATATACTGAGAAACAAAAGGTTATAGACAAATGCCTTTATGGCAAATATAAATTTCTATACGTTTCTCCTGAGCGTCTACAATCTGACACATTTGTAGACCAACTTAGGCAGTTTAATATTTCATTAATAGTCGTAGATGAAGCTCATTGTATATCACAATGGGGATATGATTTCCGACCGTCTTTTTTAAAGATAGCGAATATAAGAAAAGTTTTGCCTAATATTCCTCTGTTGGCATTAACTGCGACTGCAACCCCTATAGTTGTTGATGATATCATGTCAAAGCTCGAATTTAAGCAGAGAAACGTATTCTCTATGAGTTTTGCACGTAAAAACTTATCTTATGTCGTAAGGAATACAGAAAACAAACTATCTCAATTAACACATATCTTAAATAGCGTAAGTGGAAGTGCTATCGTTTATGTACGAAGCAGAGTTAAAACAAAACAAATTGCAAAAGAATTATGCGCTTGTGGAATACCTGCCGATTTCTATCATGCTGGTATTGATATTGAGGACAAAGAAGATAAACAAAATAAATGGAATAAAGGAGTATGCCGTGTAATGGTGGCAACAAATGCTTTCGGTATGGGTATCGACAAGCCAGATGTAAGACTAGTTTTACATTTAGATTGTCCTAATTCGTTAGAAGAGTATTATCAAGAAGCAGGTAGAGCTGGAAGAGATGGAAAAAAATCATACGCAGCATTGTTGATTTCACATACGGATTTTTCTACGCTTAAAAAACGTGTGAACGATTCGTTTCCGCAGCGAGAGTTTATCAAAAAGGTATATGAATTGGTCGGTGTTTTTTTGAATGTGGCTATCGGTGGTGGTTATAACCAAATATATGAGTTTAATTTCAACCTATTTTGTAAAACGTTTAAACTACCTGTGATAGCAGCACATAATGCTTTACATATTTTGACTCAAGCTGGCTATATTGAATTTATAGAAGAGATTGATACCTTATCTAGAGTAATGATTCTAGCAAAAAAAGAAGAACTATATAATCTACCAACACAAAATCCTGTACATGATAAAGTTTTACAGGCAATATTAAGGCAATACACAGGATTATTTGCCGATTATGTGTATATTAATGAGGAGTTAATCTCTAAAAAGTTTGAATTATCCCAAGATGATATATATGATGCCCTTTTAGCACTTACTCGCATGCACATCTTGCACTATATACCAAGAAAGAGAACTCCATATATTATATTTACGACTTCTCGTGAAGAAATAAAGTACATCCTTATTCCTAAAAAGATTTATGAAGAACAACGTCAACGTTTGGCATATAGAGTTGACAATATGATAAGTTATGCTTATAATAACACCACATGTAGAGAAAAAATAATGTTAGAATATTTTGGTGACAAATCTTTATGCTCGTGTGGAAAATGTGACGTATGCATCAATAAGCGTAAACTTGACTCATACTCAAAAAAAGACATTATTGATGCTGTTCTTTATATGGTAGGAAATAAACAACGAACAATACAAGATTTTATCAGTACACTATCTTTTCTGAAAGAAGATATAATAAATGTTGTCACAGAATTAACTGATGAGGGGGTAATTTACGTTAATGACGATGGATTTTATATGAAAAAATAGCATCGAAACACTCAAATTATATCTCGATGCTATTATTATATATGAAGTAAATCATTATACTGATGATTTAGTATCCCCTTCGTAATACTTTATGTACGCTTGATTAACAAGTTTATTTCCGCCTGGAGTTGGATAACTACCAGAAAAATACCAATCGCCTGGGTTGTTTGGTATTGATTTATGCATACCATCAAGAGTGTGATATACCAACTCAATTTCAGCATGTGTGCCTTCAGGAGTTAGCATTTCTGCTATTTTCTGAGATATTTCATCATCGGTGAATGGTGCATATATTTCTTTCACATAATTTATTATATTTTCTTTTGGAAGATTCTCTTGAGCTTTTGACTTCTTATAAACTTCATCTATAATGCATTCCATTTTACGCTCACGCAGCAACTCAATTGCAGCTCTAAAAGCCGCAAATTCAGCCATTCTTGACATATCTATACCATAATAATCAGGATAGCGAACTTGTGGACAAGAAGATACTATTACAATCTTCTTTGGATGTAAACGATCTAAGATGCGAATAATAGATTCCTTAAGTGTTGTTCCACGTACTATACTATCGTCAATTACAACCAGATTATCCACATCATTTTTCACTTGACCATAAGTTACATCATATACGTGTGCTGCTAATTCGTTTCTTGCCTCGCCCTCTGTAATAAATGTACGCAATTTTATATCTTTAATTGCAATCTTCTCGCTACGTACACGCTTTGATAAAATTGCTAGCAACTTTTCAGAATAGTCTGCACTACTTTTATCTAATTTTTGAATTTCTTCAAATTTTTGCTTTGTTAAATACGCTTCCATTCCTTCCATCATACCGAAATAAGCAACTTCTGCCGTATTTGGTATAAACGAAAAAACTGTATGGTCTAAATCATAATTGATACTTTTTAAGATAGAAGGTGCTAAAGTACGACCTAAACTTTTACGCTCATTATAAATATCTTTGTCGTTACCTCTTGATATATATATTCTTTCAAAAGAGCATCTTTCGTTTTTCTTTTCGCCTAATATATCAGATATTTCTATATCACCTTTACTATTAACTAGTATGGCTGAACCTGGTGTTAATTCTTTAACATCAGCCACTCTCACATTCATTGCAGTTTGTATAACAGGACGTTCTGATGCTACTACTATTATCTCATCGTCATAATAATAAAACGCAGGTCTAATACCGTTTGAATCACGTAATATAAACATGTCACCTGTCCCAATGGCACCACATACGACATAACCGCCATCCCATATTTTTGCTGGTTCACGTAACACATTTTTCAAATTTATACTATTGGAAATTCGATTAGTCAACTCAATACCATCAAATCCTTCAGATTTCAACTTATTATAGCAACGTTGATGCTCGTTATCCAATGCAAATCCTAACTGCTCTAGTAGAAGTATAGTATCTGCATATACCCTAGGATGTTGTCCTTGATCTACCATTGACTGGAAAATCTCCTCGGTATTAGTCATGGTAAAATTACCACATAACATCAAACTTTTAGAACGCCAATTGCTTCTTCTCAAAAACGGATGAACGAATGTAACACCTTTCTTACCTAATGTACTATAACGAAGATGCCCCATATATACCTCACCAACAAATGGCATATCTTTTTCGGTTGTTCCTTCTTTTTCATGTGCCTCAATTTCTTTTTTGATATTAGCAAAAATTTCCTTGATAGCACCAGAACCTAATCCTCGTTCTCTATATATATATTCATTTCCAGGAGCCGCTTCTAGATTGACGCAGCTCAAGCCTGCTCCCTCTTGACCACGGTTGTGTTGCTTCTCCATAAGGAGATAGAGTTTGTTGAAACCATAAAAATACGTTCCATACTTTTCTTTGTAGTATTCCAATGGCTTACGCAATCTTATCATTGCAATACCACATTCATGTTTGATTTCTTCCATCATCAAAATTATTTAATAATATATTGGTCTATAATATGCTTTTTGTAGATTTTATTAAATTTAAAATCACATAATATATTGACATTTAATCTTTATATTATGTGATTCATATCTTTATCTAATAAATAGCAGTTCACGATATTTTGGTAACGACCACATTTCGTCATCAATCATTAGCTCCAACTTATCAACATGATACCTAATCACGTTCATACATGGGAACACTTTGTCATGATATGCAGTTGCTTTCGATCTCGCATCGTCTATTCTATTTGCATTCTTGCGTGCATCTATCATATCATTCACGGTTTTCCTTATGATACTCATGTGGTACGCTATTCGCTCAATCATCTCATAATCTTGCTCAGCTATAGTGGCAGCCTTACTATCATCAAATAAGGCTTTTATCTTGTATACATTATCTAATAGCAAAGATTGGTAACGTGTAGCAACTGGTAGAACATGATTAATAGCCAAATCACCTAGTACACGTGCCTCAATCTGTATTTTCTTCGTGTACATTTCCCATTTCACCTCATTGCGAGCTTCTAGCTCAACTTTTGAAAGCACTTTAGTTCTTGCAAACATGTCAATACTTTCTTGATTCAAATAAGAATCAAATATAAGAGGAACAGATGTTTCACAATCTAAACCACGTTTTTCTGCTTCTTTTTTCCATTCATCACTATAACCATTCCCGTCAAAATGAATATTTTTTGAGAATTTTACAAGAGCTATCACTTCTTCAATTATAGCATCATTTAATGATTGACCATTTGCCAACCGTTCATCAACAGATTTCTTGAAATCGTTCAGTTGGTCGGCAACAGCTGCATTTAACGCAATCATAGCTGATGCACAATTAGCAGATGAACCTACTGCACGGAACTCAAACCTATTCCCAGTAAAAGCAAACGGAGATGTTCTGTTCCTATCGGTATTGTCTATTAAAAGTTCAGGTATCTGAGCCATGTTTAAAGACATGCCTTCCTTTCCTTTTATCTGCTTCCAACTTTCCTTATTTTGTTCTAAATCATTTAGAATCTTCGATAATTGCGTACCTAAGAACATTGATATAATGGCCGGAGGTGCTTCGTTCGCTCCTAGCCTGTGACCGTTGGTCGCCGATGCAATAGATGCCTTTAACAATCCATTATGCTTGTATACGGCAGCCATCACGATTGCAATAAATGTAAGGAATTGGAGATGTGCCTCTGCTGTTTTACCAGGAGCAAACAATAAAACTCCAGTATCAGTTCCTAAACTCCAATTATTATGCTTACCAGAACCATTGATTCCAGCAAACGGCTTTTCATGCAATAAGACTCTGAAATTATGCCTACGCGCTACATCATCCATTAACGACATCAGCAATAAATTATGGTCGTTTGCTAGATTTGTTTCTTCATAAATAGGTGCTAGCTCAAATTGGTTTGGTGCAACCTCATTATGGCATGTTTTTACAGGAATACCTAATTTATGACATTCAACTTCCAACTCTGACATAAACGCTTCTACCCTAGTAGGTATAGCACCCAAATAATGATCTTCAAGTTGTTGATTCTTGGCACTCTCATGTCCTATAAGAGTTCGACCAGTCATTACTAAATCAGGTCTTGCAGCATACAATGCTTCATCTACTAAGAAATATTCTTGTTCCCAACCTAAATATGAGATTACATGCTTCACGTTAGGGTCAAAAAATTGGGCTACCGCAGTTCCCGCTTTATCGACTGCGTTCAACGCTCTTAATAAAGGTGTTTTATAGTCGAGCGATTCGCCAGTATATGAGATAAACACAGTCGGAATACACAATGTATTATCTAAAATAAAAGCTGGTGATGAAATATCCCAAGCAGAATATCCTCGTGCTTCAAACGTGTTGCGTATTCCACCATTCGGGAAACTAGATGCATCAGGCTCTTGTTGTACAAGCAACTTACCCGAGAACTCTTCTACAACTCCCTCCTTACCGTCATGCTCAATAAATGTATCATGTTTTTCTGCTGTACCGTCAGTTAGTGGATGAAACCAATGTGTGTAGTGTTTCGCACCATTATCTATTGCCCATCTCTTCATACCATCGGCAACACTATCCGCTATACTTCTGCTTAATGGTTCTTTGTTGTCTATTGCATTAATTAGAGCATCATAAGTTTCTTTAGCCAGGTATTCATACATTTTCTTACGACTGAAAACGTATTTGCCATAATATGAAGATGTTGCCTCTACAGGAATTTCAACCTTTATCGGTTTTCTGTTGAAAGCGGTGTCAACAACCTTAAATCTTAAACTTGACATATTCTACATTATTATTCCTTATAATATTATAAAGCAGTAAAGCAAGAACGATTCCATTATAAAATGTAACCATCCTTGCTCTACATGTTATTTGTAAACCAACATAATATATTGTGTCGCATATGTTGCTTAGTTTCTTGCAAAGATAGTCATTTTGATACAATCTGCAAAGTGATTTTAAACAAAGAAAACACCTTGTTTATCTATGTACTTAGAATTAAATTGCTAACTTTACCGAGAATTTATTTTTAAATCACTAACTTATGAAACATTTACTATTTATTTCACTATTCTTAATTTTATCAATTTTTGCAGTAAAAGGAGCAAAAAAAATCACAACTGCCCCAACCAACGATGATGTAATACTACATGCTTGGAGTTGGTCTTTCAACACAATCAAGGATAATATGAAAGACATTGCAGAAGCTGGATATAAATATGTGCAAACTTCGCCGGCACAACAATGTGTGACAGAAACGAAAGGAGATAAAGGCGGTGGTATGCAACTATTCGGTAAAGGACGTTGGTATTATTATTATCAACCTACTGACTGGAAAATCGGAAACTATATGCTTGGAACCAGAGATGATTTCAAAGCCATGTGTGATGAGGCTAATAAGTATGGCGTAAAGGTGATTGTTGATGTATTGCCAAATCATACATCTATAGATGACACCAGAGTTTCCGATGACCTAGATGCGGCAGTCGGTGGTCACGACAACTTATATCATGCTAATGGATTTGTTGAAATTAAAGACTATAACGACCGTCTACAATGTACCACTGGACAAATGGGTGGGCTACCTGACGTAAACACTGAAAATCCAGATTTTCAATATTACTATATGACTTATGTAAATGATTTGCTAAACTGCGGCGCAAGAGGATTCCGCTACGATACAGCAAAACATATTGGATTACCCTCAGACCCTCTAGATCCAAAATCTAAAGAAAATGATTTCTGGCCTGTGGCAATGGGACAAAAGCCTGTTAAGGGATTGACTCTAGCTATTCCACGTGATAGCTTGTTTATCTACGGAGAGGTACTTCAAGACAAGAATGTCAAAGAGGAAGAATATGGTCAATATATGTTCTTGACTGCCAGCTCGTACGGACATATTTTGCGTAATATCTTGAATGCTAAGAATTTTACTGCTGACAACGCAAAAGACTGGGCACACTCAATGCCACCACAAAATCTAGTAACATGGGTTGAAAGTCATGACACATATTGCAACGCACACGAATCAGCATCACTCACTAGTGAGCAAATAAGAACAGCATGGGTTTTCTTGACATCAAGACAATTTGGTACGCCATTATTCTACTCTCGTCCAAATGGAAGCACTCCTGATAACGTATGGGGCAACAACGTTGCTGGAGCTAAAGGTAACGATGAATTTATACATCCAGAAGTTGTTGCCGCTAATAAATTCCGTCGTGCAATGCATGGTCAAACAGAAACGCTATATTTCAATGACAACAACACTGTAGCACAAGTTGCCAGAGGTAAGAAAGGTGCTGCTTTAGTGAACGTGTCAGATGCAGAGCAGGTAATCTCTATGCCAACCACCCTACCTAATGGCACTTATGTCGACAAAGTTCATAATACCACATTTAAGGTGAAAAAGAAAATATTAAGCGGAACACTAAAACCGTTCACTAGCTACATCCTAATTAAAAAATAAGGTAATGTAGCCAAAACATAATCAATAGCTATAAAAAAGCCCGCTATTATGCGGGCTTTTGCTTTGTTGCAATTCGACTTTATTTTGTTTTTGAGATTCTCCAAATAGTACCTTCGATTAATGATAGATATACATCTCCCTTATCGTCAACTTCAAATCCATTCACTTCCGATGAGCCTATTTGTTGTCGCCATAGCAGCTTATTTGTTTTAGCATCAATGGCCGCAATTATGCCTCTTCTAGAACCTGCATATACAACACCATTCTGCTCAAGCACGATACATGGAGCATGCTCATATCCAAGACCCGCATCTACTGTCCATAATTCATAGAACACATTACCCTCAGTAGATACACAAACAACTTCACCATCCATTGTCTTGGTATAGACCCTCTTACCATCAACTGAACGTCCAAGGCTTTCTCTGTATCTATGGCTTTTGTCTCTCCATATTTGCATGCCGGAACTTAAATCAAGTGCAGTCATATATCTATCTGGCGCAACAATAATAACTTTTCCGTTAGCTATAACTGGCACACAATTCCCAGGTGAATACAAATTAGTGGATTTTCCGTTATTCCAAGACCACTTTAAGTGACCATCCTTATCTAATACACGCAAATTGGTATCCCAAGCACCGAAAACAACATTATCTTTATATATTGTAGGCGCAGCTTGACAGTAATTCTTTAAATCATTATACTCCCACAACATCTTTTGTTTTTTCACATCCCAAGCTTGAAACACTTTATACCCCCCTTGATACAAAACATTTCCTTGTATTATACCATCGGCAACGTAAGCTCCTTGAGCTGGATATTCATTTACAAGTTCACCGGTTGATGAATTCAGCCATAACAGTCTTTTATCTGCCGTCGGAACAATTAAAACATTCTTAGATACAGCAGGACGGGAAAACAATCCAGCCGCTGTTTTATAAGACCAGTTCTCCTTTCCTTTATACTTACTAACCGATTTAATATACCCCAATGAATTACCGAAATACACATTATTCTTATCAACAGCTAGTCTTGTAAACACCGATGCTTCATCTCGATGAACCAATTCAATCTTAAAATTATCCGGAACTTGAGTATTAAAGTTCTCGGCATCAGCTAGTGGTTGAAGCGTGCTAACATCAATTTTATATGCATATTTTAGTTTGGCTGATTCGTTTAACGTTTTCTCATATAATTTCACAGAATCTGCACTGATGTCAACAATCGAGTATCCAAATGTCTTTCCCATTGCTAAAGAACGGCAATGCATCACTTCAATATTCTCAACACGATATCTTTTATAATGATGATAATGACCATTTAGATGTGCTACAACTGGATACTTCTTCAAAACAGCAACGTAATCACGATAATTATCTAAATCTTCATTTAACGCATAGTGACAGATAGATAAGACTTGTTTACCTTTTTTTACATGTTCCGATAATGTTTTGTCTAGCCAAAATAAATCTTCCTGTTTAATATGACCGTCGCCCATTTTCATATATGGACCACAATTGATACCAGCTATAACAAGATTGTCTGTTACTGTTACAAAACGATCATTTCCCCAAATGTTAAAAAAAGTTTTACATGCGCTTTGGCTCCAATTATTTTCATGATTTCCCGGAATCACGAACAGGGGTTTCGTGATTTTATCTAGTAACGATTTTACATTATACAACTGTTCATCACTACCTTCATTTGTTAAATCACCTGATAACACAACTAATTCAGTTTCATTTGAATTAATATCATTTATCACTTCTTGTAACATTTTTTCATTGTTATTACCTGGCACAACATGGATGTCAGTAAGAAGCGTTATTTTCTCTGCATTTGCAGCATAAGTTGCAAATATAAAGAAAACCAAAAGTAATAAGGACCTGATCTTCATAATCGTTTGTTTTTCTAATGTTATAATATTTTTATAATATACAAATATACAACTTATTTCAAATCGTAACAACAATTTATAATACCAAAGTTATTTATTACTTTTGCAACATGGAATCTTTATTGCAAATAGAAAATCTGACAAAATCATTTGGCGACAGATTGCTTTTCGGTAACATTACGTTCGGCGTTAATGAGGGAGATAAAATTGGTATCATAGCAAAAAATGGTACAGGTAAATCTACACTTCTGAAAATATTATGCGATAAAGAATCTTATGATAGCGGCAAAATCACCTTTCGTAATAATATACGTGTGGGCTATCTTGAGCAAACTCCAGATATTGATCCAGAACAATCGGTAATGGAAGTTTGTATGGCATCTTATGACAAAATAAGCGATAACGCTTGGGTATATGAGAATAGATTTAAGCAAACACTTTCACAACTTAAAATCACCGACTTCAACCAAAGGATCAAAGAATTATCTGGCGGTCAAGTTAAACGCGTGGCACTTGCCAAAATAATTATTGAGGATTGTGAACTATTGATTTTAGATGAGCCTACCAACCATTTGGATATAGACATGATTGAATGGCTTGAAGGATATTTATCACGTAATAAAGTTGCAATATTAATGGTTACGCATGATAGATATTTCCTTGATAATGTATGTAATAAAATTATAGAAATAGACCAACAATCGATATATACCTACAATGGTAATTATAATTACTATTTAGAAAAACGCCAAGAGCGTATAGAGGCTCAGAATGCTGAAGTCGCAAAAGCGAAAAACCTACTTCAGGCAGAACTTGAATGGATGCGTAGGCAACCTCAAGCGAGAGGAACAAAAGCAAAATACCGAATTGATGCTTTCTACGACCTAAAAGAAAAAGCGTCAAGACAGCAATACGATAGAAATGTGCTGTTGAATGTGAAATCTTCATATATTGGTTCTAAAATATTTGAGGCACACAATGTTCACAAAAGGTACAGTGACAAGGTCATTTTGGATGATTTCAATTACATTTTCGCAAGATATGATAAATTAGGTATTGTTGGTAATAATGGCGTTGGAAAATCAACATTTATTAAACTACTGTTAGGACTTGTTAAACCTGACTCTGGATTATTCGATATAGGTGAAACTGTAAGTTTTGGATATTATAGTCAAGAAGGCATGTCTTTTGATGAATCAATGAAAGTGATTGATGCTGTAACTCGTATTGCCGAGGTTATTGTATTTGACGAGAAAACGAAATATACAGCATCACAGTTTCTTAATCTTTTCTTATTCACGCCAGCCGATCAACAAAAATACATATACAAACTTAGTGGCGGTGAAAAAAGACGGTTATACTTGGCGACAGTACTAATGAGAAAACCTAATTTCCTTATACTTGACGAGCCAACCAATGATTTAGACATCATTACACTTGAAATTCTTGAGGACTACTTGTCTAAATTCAAAGGTTGCGTTATTATTGTCAGCCACGACCGTTTCTTTATGGACAAAACAGTTGAACACCTGTTTGTTTTTGAGGGTAATGGTGTAATTCGTGATTTTCCTGGAAACTATAGTGATTACCGAGATTGGAGAACAGAACGGGATAAGGCCGAAGCCCAAAAAGCAAAAGCAGAAAACCCCAAAAATGGAACGGAGAAGCCGCAATTACGTGAAAAGTCTCAAAAAATGACTTTCAAGGAAAAACGTGAGTTTGAACAACTTGAGAAGGATTTAGAGTCTTTGAACAGTGAGAAGTCTGAAATTGAGTCTATTTTTCAAAGTGGAGCATCAGTGGATATAATATCGGAGAAATCACAACGTTATGAGGAAATCAAACAATTGCTTGACGAAAAAGAATTACGTTGGCTTGAGTTGAGCGAAAAAGAATAAAGATTATCTTTACAAACAAATTCGCAATATATTTGTTTGATTATTAATTAATCCGTATATTTGCGGAAATCTATGACCTTAAGGGGCTGACTGGCTTTGACAGCGTGTAGAGGTGGTAGGTAAGCATGCAGAGCGATGATGGCTATGCTCTATAATATCAGACATCAAAAATTTAACTGGCGAAAATAACTACGCTCTTGCTGCCTAATCGAAGTATAGTAGATTAGCTTAATCCCCGCAACAGTTGCAGGGACAAGACATCACCCGATTGCATGGTCCTGAGGCGTTTCGATAAGGTGGTGCTAAGAAATCGGGAATAGAGGAACGTAAGCCTTGTGCGTTTCTTGAAATTTTAAGGCTAAGTTTCAGATTGGTGGTTTTGTGCCTGTCTGATTCCGAAAACCAAGTCAAAACTAAGCATGTAGAAAGCTTATTAGTTCCACGTTTGGACGAGGGTTCAACCCCCTCCAGCTCCACAAGATTGAACAGGAGGTTAACGAGTGTTTTCCTCCTGTTTATTATATATTATTAGACATATCTTATTATGAAATTTGAATTTATAATAGCTAAAAGATTAAAAACAAATGGTCAGGATAGCAATAAGAACGTCATGCCGAGTTTAAATATCGCTGTACTTGGCATGACCTTAGCTATTATAGTTATGTTATTATCTATTGTTATTGTATGCGGATTTAAACGAGAGATTTCTAATAAAATTTACAATCTGGATTCACATATTAAAATATATAATGCTACAGATACTTATTATAACGAGAAGCCATCAACGATAATATATAACGATATTAAAGAACTTATCGTTGATAGTGATGCATACAATGACATAAGTCTGATTGCTGAAAAGCCATCAATATTAAAAACTTCAAACGACTTTAAAGGTGTTATATATAAAGGTGTTGACAGCAATTATAATTGGGATTTTATCACATCATGCATCATAGGCGGCAGAATCCCTAATTTGGCAGACACTGCTAATATTTCAGAAATAATTATTTCAAAAATTGCGGCAAACGAACTACAACTAAAGTTGGGTGATAAAGTTCCAACCTATTTTATCGAAGACAAAGTGAAAATACGAAACTCTAGGGTTGTTGGTATCTATTCTACTGATTTGGAGGATTTTGATAAAACATTTATTTTAGGAAACATCAAGCAACTGCAAAGCGTGAACGGTTGGAACTCTGAAACAGGTTCTTATGTTAGCATTAATTGCAATAATACGGAAGATATTGTTAATGAATCTGATAGATTGCAAGCCATATTACAAGCAAACAACCATAGTGACCACAATCATATTGTTTATAATGTTACAAACACTACTAGAAATAATTTATCATTTTTTACCTGGCTCAACCTTTTAGATACCAATGTAGTGATTATAATCATAATAATGCTTTTAGTGTCTTTATTTACGCTTATCTCTAGCTTGATTATGATTGTCTTAGGTCGTGTTAATATGATAGGCATTCTAAAAACTTTAGGAACAAACAACACTTCAATCCGTCACATATTTATATATCTCACTAATAAACTGATATTAAAATCAATGCTTTTAGGCAACATGGTTGGTCTTGGGTTTGCACTTTTGCAAGACAAATTCCATTTTATAAAACTTGATGCTGAAGCATATTATATACCGTATGTTCCTATTGAAATTGAATGGAATCTTATTACCTTGTTAAATATAGGAGTGATTGTCGTTTCATATTTCACTTTACTTGCTCCCTCTCACATAATTTCAACAATAAAGCCATATCGATCTATAAATTATGAATAACAAAGGCCACCTTTCGGTAGCCTTAAGCGATAGAATTTCAGCCTTTTAATTCATAATGAACATTCCTAATTCGGCATGCATCATTTTCCTTACGGCACAAACACGTGCAAATTGCTTAATGAAATTTACAGTTGATGCCTTTGGTTCAATTCTTGTTCTTTTTGTTGATGTTGTAATTAGAGTAAAATTTTTCTCCATAGGCAATTAATTTATAGTTACATCTTAATAACGTATGATTCGCCTATAATATTACAACATGCTTAAAATTTATTTTATTTTCTTAAACAGTTAGTATTATGTTGTTTTCTTCAGCAATACGACGCATATTCAATATAGCATATCTCATACGCCCAAGAGCTGTATTTATACTTACATTTGTGGTTTCCGCAATCTCCTTAAAGCTCATGTTTCTATAGTAACGCATCAAAAGAACCTCACGTTGGCTTTCAGGAAGAGCATTAACTAGCATCTTTATGTCTTTGTATATTTGATTCGTGACCAATGAATCTTCTATCGTTGACTCACTTAAATCCTTTCTGTTTAAAATATCAATGTTCTCGTCGTCGCACGATTGCGTGTTCTCCGATTTTTCTTGACGGAAATAATCTATTATCAAATTATGTGCAATACGCATTATCCAAGGAAGGAATTTCCCATTCTCGGTATATCGTCCTTGGTTTATCGTTGTTATTGCCTTTACAAATGTTTCTTGGAAAATATCATCCGCCAAGTCCTCGCTCTTTAGCGTATGATAGATGTAGGCATAAACACGATCTTTATAACGTTCAACAAGAATATCAAACGCCTGATTTAAACCATTAGCATATAACACTACCAACTTTTCATCGGAAAGAGTTATTAATTCTTCCATGTCAATTAATAAATTTTAATTTCGAGTAATGTTATATTCTATAGGCAAATGTGTTTTTATTAATAATAATTTTTAGTAATAGTTTGGCAAATATAGTGTAAAATAATTAATACACCAAAATTTGCCGTAATTTTTATCTAATATGTTAGAGAAATATTTTGTTCATTTCTTTTCCAATATCAATAATGCCCAATTTTTGTCTTCATTAGCACCTATGGGAGTTAACTCATATTTGCATGCCTCATTTGCAACCATAGCAACTTCTTCCATATAGAAACCACTTAAAAGCATAAGTCCTCCACCCTTCAACATTCTAGCATATTTATCTATATCACCTATGATCACATTTCTATTAATATTTGCCAATACCAAATCGAAACTATAATTATCGTAACCAGTCAGCAATGAAGCATCTCCTTTTAAAATATTCACTTTGTCGGAAACATGATTTAAAGATATATTCTCTAATGCGTTCACATAAGCCGCTTCGTCAATTTCAATCCCAACAGCTTCTTTAGCTCCATGCATAATCGATATAATAGAAAGAATACCTGTTCCTGTCCCCATATCCAGTATACGCTTTCCATTCAAATCTAACGACAACAATTCAGTCACTATTAGATTGGTTGTTGAATGGTGTCCAGTTCCAAATGCCATCTTGGGATCAATCACCACATCATATTTTAATTTAGGGTAATCAGTGTGAAACGAACTGTGAATTACACATTTGTCGTCAATCGCCATCGGTTTAAAAAAATTCTTTTCCCATTCCTCATTCCAATCTTTTCCTACAATTGTCTGTACTGACCAAGTTATAGAACTTGAGAATGGATAACCTGATAATGAATTAGTTATTTTTGACTCAGCATACAAATCCTTTTTTATATAGGCTGAAACTCCATTGTCTTTAGGTACAAAACTTTCGAAATCCTCGTCACACAACAAAGAATCTAATATATCAACCTCCAATTCATTTACTGGAGAAAATTGAAAATCCACTTGGATATAGTCATTCATAGAATATTACATTATTTATCTCTTCTTCCTAAAAAGAGAAACAAAATTAACAGCCAATTTTACACCTTTTATAACGAGTAGAACCTTTTGAAGCATTGACATCTTGCCAGCCATTCCACTTAATAGCCCTACAGGGGACGAAACGCTCATCAGCAAGGTTTCATTAGCTTTTCTCACTAAATAGTCTTTCTGTATTTCTAGCCGAATTAAAGCAGAAGCCCTCATGAACTTCAGCTCTTCCATAGTCACACCTTTCCACGTGTCAACTACACTTTCTTTTATCTCTGTGTTATGGCTCATAATATTATTGTTTTGGCGGATTCAAGAATAGTTTTGTAACAAATTTAGTCACAGGGTTTATTATTAGTACTTTTTTAAGACAGACAATCATCAGCAATAGAAACAATACGATACCGCATGTTATTAAATTTGCCGCCCATGTGCAATTAATAACCGTATCAAGCCACTCCACAAATGCAACTGTCAAGAAAAAGAACGCACATGCTAGCAACACAATCACCACCCCAACAAAAGTCATCGCAGCCAATAAGATTGTCAATTTCTCGATGGCGGTCAATTTCACATAATCTATTTGTAATGTAAGGTATTTCTTGAACTCACACCACAATTCCTTATAAGAAGATAGGTCCATAACAAAATACATGTCAATAATGGCGCAATAGGATATATTACGCCATTACGGATAGTTTCTTTAGGCTTTGCTTTCTTCGATTTCAGCAGTGATTTGGTCAACCAACTCACTCACATCGTCATCAGTAAAATCAATACCTTTTTCTTTTAAGATTCTCTTAATTCTCGCACGCAAGTCACTACCTTTTTCAGGAGCGAACAAGATAGCCGCAACACATCCTACTGCCGCACCACCTAAGAAGGCATACAATAATCCTAAATTTTTCATAACCAATCACTTTTCAGTTATCAACTCGCTTGATATTTCATCAACAAGTTCATCCATTTTTTTACCTGTTAATGAGATTCCCTTTTTTCTTAGGCACTCACCTATTTTCTTTCTAGTTTCACACCCCTTATCTGGTGCGAAAAGAAGACCGACTGCAGCACCTGCGATAGCACCGCCTACGACAGCTAGAACTACATGTAATGGTTTCATATTATATCAAGTTTTAATTAATTATGTTTGTCAATTATTATAACACAAAAAAGACATCCAAGTTTTTAATGTGCCACCTTTAAGTTTGTTTTCTTATCTTTAAGAATAAACAAATTTAGTGAATATTTTATTAACATCATAATTACTCATATAAATTAACATTCAAATTGGGCTAAAATTAGCGTGTCTATTCTTTTAAATGTCATATTCAATATTTTCATTATCTTTGTTGATTAATTTTTGAAGAGATGGCAGATAGTAATATATATATAAAGGGAGCGAGAGTAAACAATCTAAAAAACATAGATTTAACTATTCCAAGAAACAAACTAATCGTAATAACGGGCTTGTCTGGTTCTGGAAAGTCTTCTTTAGCATTTGACACATTATATGCTGAAGGACAACGCAGATATGTAGAGAGTCTATCCTCGTATGCACGCCAGTTTCTTGGACGTATGACTAAACCAGACTGTGATTATATAAAAGGTCTTCCGCCTGCTATCGCTATTGAGCAAAAAGTAAACAACCGCAATGCACGAAGCACCGTAGGGACTTCCACCGAGATTTACGACTATCTTCGCCTGTTGTATTCCCGTATTGGCAAAACATATTCACCAATAAACGGAGAACTAGTAAAGAAACATACGTCGGAAGATGTCATATCAAAAATCAACAGCTACCCAATAGGCACAAAATTTGCTATTCTCACAAAAATTTCTGTACCTAAAGACCGTACATTTAAACAGCAACTTGACATACTATACAAAGGCGGCTATTCAAGATTGGAGTACAATAATAATTTCATACAGATTAGCGAACTTCTTGAAAGCGAGAATCATGCTGACAGTAATAATTATATGCTGTTGATAGATAGAATGACTGTAACTGGACAAAAAGAAGATGAAATCCGTTTACTGGACTCACTTGAAACTGCATTCTATGAAGGTCACGATGAATGTACTCTAAAAGTGTGGTCTGATGATGGTATAAAAGAACATGATTTTTCAAAACGATTTGAAGCCAATGGCTTGACTTTTCAAGTTCCAACTGACTTAATGTTTAACTTCAATAATCCTATAGGAGCATGCTCGAAATGTGAAGGTTATGGCAAAATTATTGGTATAGATGAAAATTTAGTAATTCCAAACAAAACATTATCAGTCTATGATGATGCAGTTATGTGCTGGCGTGGTGCTAAAATGAGTGAGTGGAAAAGAGAATTTATACATATAGCCGCAAAATACGACTTTCCTATACACCGTCCATACAACCAGTTAACAGAAGAACAAAAAGCTTTATTATGGCATGGCAACAGTGATTTTGAAGGTATCGACAGATTCTTCAAATATATAGAAAGTAAAATTTACAACATTCAATATCGTGTACTTCTAGCACGATATAGGGGCAAAACACTATGCCCTGATTGCAATGGAACAAGATTGAAAAAAGAAGCTAATTATGTAAAAATCAACGGCTGTTCTATTTCCGATTTAGTAAAGATGCCGGTAAGCAATCTAAAAACTTGGTTCGGAAATATTTCGCTTGACGAACATGACGAATCCATTGCACATAGAATACTACTAGAAATAAATAGCCGATTAAGTTTTTTGAATGATGTTGGTTTAGGATACTTGACCCTTGACCGCTTATCTTCAACTTTATCGGGTGGCGAAAGCCAACGTATCAATTTAGCGACATCGCTAGGTAGTAGTCTTGTTGGCTCAATATACATTCTTGATGAACCGAGCATAGGGTTACACTCAAGAGATACCGATAAGTTAATCAGAGTATTACGGATGCTTCAACAATTAGGGAATACGGTGGTTGTAGTTGAGCATGACGAAGATATAATCAGAGCTGCCGATTATCTAATTGACATAGGACCAGAAGCCGGAAGGAAAGGAGGTGAAGTAATATATCAAGGTGACGTTTCACACCTAGAAAGGAAAGCATCTAGCTATACAGTACAATACTTGACTGGTGAGCGAACAATATCAGTACCTAAGATTCGTCGCAAATGGAATAATTTCATTTTGATAAAAGGTGCATCAGAAAACAACTTGAAAAATATAGATGTTAAAATACCTATTGGTATTATGACCGTTGTAAGCGGTGTAAGTGGATCTGGAAAATCAACACTCATAAACTCTATTTTATATAGAACATTAGCTAGACACTACGATGAATGTAAGGAAACTCCAGGTACACACATATCTATCGAAGGAGATTTAGATAAGTTAAGCGGTGTTGAATTTGTAGATCAAAACCCAATCGGCAAATCTTCAAGAAGCAATCCAGCAACGTATCTTAAAGTATTTGATGAAATAAGAAAATTATATGCTGAGCAGCAATTGTCAAAACAAATGGGTTACAGTGCCAGTTACTTCTCTTTCAACTCTCCAGGCGGAAGATGTGAAGAATGTAAAGGTGAAGGAACTATCACCATCGAAATGCAGTTTATGGCAGATATTACTTTGGAATGTGAGCATTGCCACGGTAAAAGATATAGTAGCAGTGCCCTTGAGGTTGAATATAGAGGAATGAATATCAATGATATACTTGAAATGACAATAAACCAAGCAATCGAATTTTTCTCTGAAGGAAACGGCACAATAGAGAAACATATTGTAAAGAAACTTTTACCATTACAAGATGTCGGCTTGGGTTATGTTAAACTAGGTCAAGCTTCTTCCACTTTGTCGGGTGGTGAAAATCAACGAGTAAAATTAGCTTACTATCTAAGTAATGAGAAGCAATCTCCAACTATGTTTATTTTTGATGAGCCGACAACTGGTTTGCATTTCCATGATATAAACACACTAATGAAATCATTTAACCGACTTATTGAGAAAGGTCACACCATTGTTATCATTGAGCATAATATGGATATTATAAAATGTGCCGATTACATTATCGACATGGGACCAGAAGGGGGTGAATCAGGTGGTAATATTGTATTTGCTGGCACACCAGAGGAACTCATTAAGTGTGAACAAAGTTATACAGGCAAATATCTAAAAGAAAAACTTAGCTGAATCAGCTAAGTTTTTCTTTATTTACAATTTTAATTTAAGATTCTTATAGTAAAACGTTCATTAAATATATCGTTAGAATACCAGCAACATAACCTATTAATGCCATTAATGATATTCTTTTAGCATACCATAAGAATGGTATGTTCTCCATTCCCATCGTAACGACACCTGCAGCTGAGCCTATAATCAACAAACTTCCACCGACTCCTGCACAATAGGTTAATAAGTGCCAGAACAAACCATCCTGCATGAAATTCGACATATATACAGGATCCGCAGAAGCCGAAACTATCGTATCCGTTGCTATTGGATACATGTCAATACATGCTGCAACCAATGGAACATTATCTACTACCGATGAGCATACACCTATAATTGAACTAATTATAAATGGTTCATGAATTGTAGTATCGAGTATATTTGCTAAATTTGTCAAAACGCCTGCAGTTTGTAATGCACCAACAGCCATCAATATACCTAAAAAGAATAAAATTGTAGGCATGTCAATGTTTCTTACCACTTGCGTCACAGATGCGCCCAAATCTTCTTTCAAGTGTGCCTTTCGCACTGCAATTTCTGAAACCAGCCAAAGTACACCTAACGATATTATCATACCCATCAATGGCGGTAACCCTGTTAGAGTTTTAAAAATTGGAACAAATATCAACCCTGCCACTCCACAATAAAACATAAAACGGCTTAAATGAGGCTTGTTTTTTGCTATATATGACTGCTTAGTCGTGACAGGCACTTCACCATCTACATCAACAGGCTCATTTTTGCTTTTCTTTCTTAAAATTGGAATTGCCATGAGTACTGGAACTACGACCGAAACAAGACTAGGGAGCAGTAGGTTCTTCATCAATATGGCCGATGTCACATTCTCATTCATCCATAACATAATTGTCGTAACATCACCAATAGGCGACCATGCACCACCGCTATTCGCAGCTATTACAACTATACCAGCAAAAAGCCATCGTTCTTTCTGTTCTTTAATAATTTTTGATAAGAACGCAACCATTATAATAGCTGTTGTCATATTATCTAAAACAGCTGACATGAAGAATGTCAATAATGCCACAATCCATAATAGTTTTATCTTATTTTCAGCTTTTATTCGACGTATGATAAAAGAGAATCCGCCATAACGCTCAATCAAATCCACAATAGTCATAGCACCTATTAGATACACAAGTATCTCGCATGTATCACCAAGATGCGCAATAAGATCTCCCCTTATTTCATTAGCTCCAAACTCAAAAGACAATAATGTCCATAACGCTCCGCACAGCAACAATGCAAATGTTGCCTTGTTCACATGTATTATATGCTCTAAGGCTATTACGGTATAGCCTAGAGCAAATACAATAATCATTAATGTGATCATTTAGAAATTGTTTTAAGATTATATAGTAAATGGTTTATTATTAAATTCTATCTTATTCTGTCATAGCTGCTAAGAATCTTTTTATCCCTTTTTATAGCTGCTATAGTCAACGCTAATAATACAATCGAAATAACTGGTATACAATTGCCAATAAACAGCCCAACCTCTTTATCGTTGTTTACGAATAGTTCAACTAAAAGCACTATTATCTGAGTAATTATCAACAAAACTCCAACCGAAGACAGAGCTATCTGCAAGTTCATCTTTTTATACTTGAATATCGTCAATAATGACAAGCATGCTACCAATAAGCTCAATATGAATGATATTGGACTTGCGTCAAATAATGCCACTACCTCTCCTGACTCTTGTGTGAATTTCAATAAAGCAACATCCATGAATGAATAGATTGCCATTAATATTGCCACAAATAAAAGATAAACCGATTGAATGCGTTGTATTACCATTTTATGAAAATTAAATTAATTGTTAGTATTGAAAAATGAATTACAAAAATACACATTTTTTCATTCTTGTAGCCATTTAAAATTATTAAAATACGTTTTTCCAAACAGAGAATAAACGTTTTGGCACATTTATTGCTTATATTTGTAACAGTTTATAAAACTCACACGTATGACAACTCAAGAACTGCAAACATACAAGAACCAAATTAATGATGCATTAGATAATAATTTTATCAATAAAGCAATACTATTAACAAACAATTTGCTTGATGAATGCTCTTGGGAGCTTAATGATGAAATGAACAGGATAAAACTAGAATATAAATATCTAGTAGACTATTTTTCTAATGGCATTAATGATCCTGAGCGCTATAACATACATAATAAAATTCTATCACGCCTATATACCGTTTCCGATAAAGCGGTGAATGAGATTCTCACAAAAGTTGATTATAGCCTATATTATGGAATAAAACGAGCAAACAATAAAAGTCACATTTCATTAAAACATTTGCTCAACGACTATGACACATGCCTATCTGAATATCTTTTATATAGCGATGTCAGCGATAAGGATAAAAAGAGCGAGATAGATTTATGTGGCAAAAAAGAAATCATTGAGGCTGATATATTTAAAAAAATATGGACATCGTTTCCTCTAAACGATGAAGATTTAAGCACAATTAATAGTTTGTTAAAAAATGACGGTTATCCAGATTATTTTAAATCACTGGTTGTTTCGGCAGTATTTATGTCATTATTGCAATTCTATGACGAGAATCTATTATTAATGCTCCTTGATGTATATAACAATGAGAATGATGAATTATCATTAAGAGCTTTATGTGCTTCTATCATTATCATATTCCGCCATTATAAGCGAGTTACATCTAGCAAATCGATACCTGTAATGCTCAACTCATTATCCGAAAAAACAAAATTCAGTAATGACGTTAAGAGTATTTTCTATCAATTAATAAGAAGCCGTAATACCGAAAGGATGTCACGTAAAGTTCATGAAGAACTGATACCTAAGTTGATGAAAATATATCCAAAGGTTTTTCGTAAATTTAAGTCTGACGCTACCACCGTAGATCTAACAGACCTAGAAAGCAACCCTCAATGGAAAGAAATGTTAGATAACGAAGGTTTGACTAAGAAAATTGACGAATTAAACAAAATGCAACTAGAAGGCGGTGATGTGTTTATCGGCACTTTTTCTCATTTAAAAACCTTTCCTTTTTTCAATGAAATAAGCAATTGGTTCTTACCATTTCATAAAGATCATTCCATTGCAAAAAAAATCTTTAATGAGAACGAAAATAAGTTTATAAGTATTATTATAGACACACGTTTCTTATGTGATAGCGATAAATTTTCTTTTATTTCATCTTTAGCATCAGTTCCTGTTGCTCAACGCAGCATGATGTTGTCGCAATTCAATGAACAAAATGCTGAAATACAAGAATTAAAACGTTCTGGTTTACCATCAGAAGAAGCTAAACGAGAGTCTATAATCAGTAGCTATATTCAAAACCTTTACCGTTTTTTCAAATTACATTCAAGAAAAAAAGAATTTTATGACCCTTTCAGCGGTAAATTTAACATACTTGACACCCCATTGTTATTGTCACTTGTGGACGAGCAAGAATTACTTCGTTTGATTAGCGAATTTTATTTAAAAAACGAGTATTATAAAGATGCCGCAGATTATTTCAAAGAATTGTATAAGCTAAATCCAGATGTAAACTCGGTAGCTGTCCAAAAAATTGGATTCTGCTATCAGAATTTGGATAAGTTTGATACAGCAATAGAATATTATAGAAAATACGAATTACTTGCTAATAATGACTTGTGGAATCTTAGACATATTGCAAGTTGTTACAGGTCGTTAAAGCAACCTCAGGTAGCTCTTGAATACTACAAAAAGGCAGTTGAGATAGCGCCTGACAATATATCACTATGTTTAAATATCGGTCATTGCCTACTTGAACTTGATGAGTATGAGGAAGCGTTGAAGTATTACTACAAAGTGTATTATCTAGATCCTTTGAATCCAAGAGCATGGCGACCAATAGCATGGTGTTTATTCATGCAAGGAAACTATGAACAAAGCCGAAATTACTATGATAAAATACTTCAAAATAAGCCGACAAGCCAAGATTATTTAAACTATGGGCATCTTGCTTTTGCTGAAAACAATGTAAAAGAAGCCCTAGTATATTACAAAGATTCCTTAAACAAACTCAATGGTAATATAGAACTTTTCACAGACAACTATTTAGCTGATATTAACACATTGGTTAGAACAGGCATTAGCGAAAATGATATTTATATACTTTTAGATGCTCTCACAATATCTTAACAATGGCTTGAATTATTTTGTAACTTTGCAAATATTTTAATTTAATACAATAAGCAATGAAAAAATTAATTTTAGGATTATTTTTAATTTTATCACTCCAACCTATGGCTAAAGCAGAGAATATCTTTTTATCGGAGTTTAAAACCACCAATGGTGCTATTCCATTTGACAAAATCACGAACAAGGATTTTGAACCAGCAATCGAACAAGGCATCAAGGAGCAGAAAGAAGAGATTGACAGAATCGTCAACCAGTCAGCTACACCCACATTCGACAACACCATTGTTGCATTAGAAAGAACTGGTAGCACTCTTAATCGTGTACTTGGTGTTTTCTATCCGTTTTTGTCAGCCAATTCAAATGATGAATTAATGGAAATTTCAACAAGAGTTTCCCCTATCCTATCTGCACATGGTACAAGCATAAGCCTAAATGAGAAACTTTGGGAGCGTGTTAAATATGTGTACGAAAACGAGGACAAGAGTAAACTTGACACTGAAGATTTAATGCTTCTTGAAGAAACATACACATCTTTCATTAGAAGCGGAGCTAACCTAGAAGGGAGAAATCGTGAAACATATAAAGAATTAAGCAACGACATTTCAGCTCTCACACTAAAATTCGGACAAAATGTGCTTAAAGAGCTTAATTCTTATGAAATATGGCTTGAGAAGGACGATTTAGCTGGACTTCCTGAGAGCGCGGTTGAAGCAGCAAAAACAGCAGCTAAGGAGAAAGGTAAAGATGGCTACTTAATCACCCTAGCGGCACCGAGCTATCGACCTTTCATGCAACATTCTTCACGTAGAGATTTAAGAGAAAAACTCTACAAAATGTACAACACTTGCAATACTAAAGGAGAATACAGCAATGTGGAAGTGATGAGTCAAATAGCAGATAAGCGTAGACAGATGGCTAATTTGTTAGGATATAAAACTTTCGCTGAATATAAGCTATCTCACACGATGGCACAAACTCCTGAGAATGTATATAACTTGTTGAATAGCCTTCGTGATGCCTATCTTCCAGCACAACGCAAGGAAATGAAAGAGCTAGAGAAATTCGCATCAAAGTTGGAAGGTAAAAACTTAAAGCTAGAAGTATGGGACTACAGCTATTATTTCAACAAATTTAAGGATAGTAAATTTGACTTGAATGATGAAATGCTACGCCCTTATTTTGAGCTTAACACGGTTATTGATGGTGTATTTGGATTAGCTACGAAATTATATGGCTTAAAATTTATCGAGAATCATGATGCACAAGTATTTCATCCCGAAGTACAAGCATTCAACGTTATCGATTCTGATGGTAAATACATCGGTATGATTTATACCGACTTCTTCCCACGTGCCTCAAAGCGAAATGGCGCGTGGATGACCGATTTCCGCTCACAACATATTGATGCTAATGGAAAGGATGTAAGACCTTTGGTATCAATTACAATGAATTTCACAAAACCTACTGGCACAAAGCCTTCATTATTGACTTTTGAT
>CAZSHA010000012.1:0-40110 GCA_964606575.1 uncultured Muribaculaceae bacterium
AACTCATGGGAAGAGCATTTGAATTTCGCAAAGCAAGAAAGCTAAAACGCTGGGGAAACATGTCACGCACATTCACCCGCATCGGTAAGGAAATCACCATTTGTGTTAAATCTGGTGGTCCTGACCCTGCTGGTAATGCCCGCCTTCGCGCACTTCTTGCAAATGCAAAGGCAGCAAACATGCCAAAAGACACTATCGAACGTGCAATAAAGAAAGCTACCGATAAGGATGCTAGCGATTACAAGGAAATAGTTTACGAGGGATACGGACCTTTCGGTATCGCTATTCTTATCGAAGCGGCAACCGACAACAACACTCGTACCGTTGCCAACGTTCGCAGTTATTTCAACAAGTACGGTGGTAGCCTAGGTACTAGCGGAAGCCTTTCTTTCTTATTTGAGCATAAGTGCGTGTTCCACATAAAAGCAAAAGAAGGCGTATCAGTAGAAGATCTTGAACTTGAACTTATCGACTATGGTGTTGACGAAGTAGAGCAAGACGAAGAATCAATCGTACTTTCTGGAGCTTTTGAAGAAAACTCTAACATTCAAAAGTATCTAGAAGACAACGGTTACGAAATTGAAAGTTCTGAATTTGTCCGCATACCTAACGATTTAAAAGAAGTTACAGCCGAACAACGTGAAACTCTAGAGAAATTGTTGGAGAAATTTGAGGATGACGATGACGTTCAAAACGTATTCCACAACATGAAAGAAGAATAACAGTTCTTTTAGCATCTATATTAACACAAGAGAGGGAAATCACCACAACGGATTTCCCTCTCTTTTTATGCCAAGCCTTATAGCTAATTGACGTTTTTAGCTTTAATCCTCTTTCGCTTCACCACGCATTGCCGCCATAATCTTAGATTCAATTTCGTCGGCAAGTTCAGGATTATCGGCAATAGTGCGTTTTGCAGCCTCACGTCCTTGACCTATTTTAGTGTCTTGGTAAGAGAACCACGCACCGCTCTTTTTAACGATTCCATATAGAACACCCAAGTCTACAATCTCACCTATCTTTGAGATTCCTTGTCCGAATAATATATCAAATTCAGCCTTGCGGAACGGAGGCGCAACCTTATTCTTAACCACTTTCACACGGGTTTCATTTCCAAGCACATTATCGCCATCCTTAATCTGACCCACACGACGTATGTCAAGACGTACCGATGAATAGAACTTCAACGCATTACCACCTGTCGTGGTTTCTGGCGTACCGAACATCACCCCTATCTTATCACGCAATTGATTGATAAAAATACATGTTGTGTTCGTCTTCGATATGGTAGCCGTCAACTTGCGTAACGCCTGCGACATTAAGCGAGCTTGTAATCCCACCTTGTTTTCACCCATATCGCCTTCAATCTCCGCCTTAGGCGTTAAAGCCGCCACAGAGTCAATCACAATAATATCTATGGCAGAAGAGCGTATTAGTTGATCAGCAATCTCTAGTGCCTGTTCTCCGTTATCGGGTTGAGAAATCCACAGATTGTTCACATCCACACCCAATTTCTCGGCATAAAAACGGTCGAAAGCATGCTCCGCATCAATGATAGCAGCTATACCGCCAAGTTTTTGAGCCTCAGCAATAGCATGAATCGCTAGAGTGGTCTTACCAGAAGATTCCGGACCGTAAATCTCCACAATTCTGCCACGTGGATAGCCACCCACGCCCAAAGCATAGTTAAGACCTACCGAGCCAGAAGGGATTACGTCCACTTCCTCTACACACTCGTCGCCCATTTTCATAATAGAGCCACGACCATAAGTCTTGTCTATCTTATCCATTGCCACCTGCAAAGCTTTCAGCTTTTCTGCCGAAACCGGAACTCTTTCCGGCTTATTGGTCTTTTCCACAAGTTCTTCCATATTAATATCTAATTTATTATTTACTCATTTTTAAAATCTGATTGGCACTGTCGTCAGTATCTACATCTGTTATGATATTTGACACCATGCCCGATTCATCTATCAAAAAGGTGGTTCGCACCGTTGCCATCACCTCTTTCCCGTCATGCATCTGTTTCTGCCACACTCCAAATGCCTTGTTTAATTTAAGGTCGCTATCCACGATAAGCGGGAAAGGCAAAGAATGTTTCTCGGCAAAAGCCTTGTGCGACTCAGCACTGTCTTTACTCACTCCCACCACTTTATACCCTGCTTTAAGCAAAGCCCTATAGCCAGAAGCCAAGCTGCAAGCCTCGTTAGTACAAAGCGATGTCCCGTCCTTAGGATAAAAATACATCACCAGTTTACTGCCAGCATAATCACTAGCCCTCAACACATTGCCATCGGCATCCACACCCAACACTTGGGGAATTTTGTCACCTATTTTCATAATTGTAATGTTTAAAAGCCCTCTTTTAGGTGAAAATTTCCTTCAAAAAGATTGTCCTTTTTCATTTGCGAAATTACCCTGCCAGTGGGCATGTTATATTCACACAACAATTAAAAAAGCAAAAGGTTCCAAAAACATGATATTCTAATGCGATTTCTCTTAATCCAAAAGCAAAGATACAATAAAGATGCGAATAGCAAACAGATTCCCCTAAAGAATATTTTCGGCTGTCAATTCAGTTATTCACAACCTATATTTTAATGTGACACTTACATAAAATCCCACGATCTCATTTCCTCTTGTTGCGGGGATGATGTCGCAAAATCTCCTCACGCAACATGCTTCGGTCTATATGAACATATATCTCAGTGGTTGTTATGCTCTCATGTCCCAGCATCTGCTGGATAGCACGCAAGTTTGCCCCACCTTCCAATAAGTGAGTAGCGAAAGAATGACGTAACGTGTGAGGACTAACCGTTTTTTTAATACCAGCCAACTCACATAATTCTTTTATAATATAAAAAATCATTACCCTCGTCAACGCCCCTCCACGCCTGTTTAAGAACAATATATCCTCGCAACCACGTTTCACGTCCATCTTGCCGCGCGTTTCACGAATATAGATAGTAATCTCTTCCAATGCCACTGGAGATATAGGCACAAGACGCTGCTTGTCGCCTTTCCCAAGTACAACGATATAGCCCTCATCGGCAAAAACTTGGCTCATTTTCAGGCTAACAAGCTCACTCACCCGCAACCCGCAACCATATAACGTTTCTATTATAGCATGATTGCGTTGCCCCTCAGCTTTGCTCATGTCTATAGCAGCCACCATGCGGTCTATCTCCTCCACCGTGAGAACACTCGGCAATTTTCTGCCTATCTGCGGAGCATCTATAAGCTCAATGGGATTTTTCTTGATATATTTTTCCTTCTTCAAATACTTAAAGAAACTTTTCAACCCCGAAATCATACGAGCTTGCGAACGAGGCGATATACCTACATCTTGCAAACCGCACAAGAAACTATGCAAATCATCCTCAACCACATCCACAATCGACTTTTCGCCACATAAAAAATAATACAGCTTCATCACATCTTCCTTATATGCCTGAACCGTATTGGGCGACAATCCCCTCTCGATACTCAAATATACCGAGAAATTAAGTAACAATTCGTCTATGTTTCCCACCGTTCTCATCACTATCGCAAAAATAACAAAAAACACCGAAACAACAACACGCCTTAAACTCATAAAACACGCTGTCAAATCAAGCTAAACTGCCTATCATAAACTTACTACTAAGAATTTTATTAAATTTGCAGTTGGATAGAGGCAACTCTAACCAAGACATAATGAGTTAAACAAAAGCGTGTAGTTCCACGCTTCTTCATTTTACAAAGGTAGAATCGGAACTATGCACCACAAAAACAACCTAAATTATGACAACAGTAAAGCCTTTGAACGTATTAAGAGTTTGTAGGTTACAATTTTTAGCAGTGGTATTAATGTGCATGGGTATCGTTCCAATAGCGCAAGCTCAGAAATTCGTGAAACACAAAGTGAAGTATCAGAAATTTGTTTGGTATGAAATCAAATATCCGGATGGGAACATAGGATTAAGTGTGGATAACAAGAAAAATATTATAGCTGGCGACGAGCGTAATTACACATCTGTAGAATATTTAAGCCGGCATAATGTATTTAAAGTAAAAAAAGGAATCTATACCGGCATTATTGACAAATCAGGGAATGAAATTATAACACCAGACAAGTTTTGCAAAATAAATGTTTTAGAAGAACACCACTATCAAAACAATTACAACTGTTATCAGGTAGGTATCGGGAAGTCTGAATATGATGTCAATCTGGTTGGCATAGTTAATATGAAAGGCGACGTGATACTACCGTGTATTTACAAACGTATAGAATTAAAGGATGAGCATTATACGTTGGGAATACTCGACTATAAATATATTTACTGGTTTTATACAGAAAGGCGAGATAGTATTACAGGTGATGTATACGAGGGAGTTTGTGACACCACCGGTGTTCATTTGTTCTCATCGGCTGATTATGATTTTATAATACCAGAATTTGAAAGCAAGCCAAAGGTTTATAACTTACCTGACAATATTATAGGTTATATTGTTACAAAGAACAGCAAATGGGGTATATGTGACAAAAATGGTTATGAGATTTTAGCTCCTGCCTATGAACATGCAAATCTCACAGATGAACAAGGTAGGCTTCTTATCAACTTTGAACAAAACGGCAAAGAAGGTATTGCTGACACACATGGAAACATTCTTATTTTCCCAAGATATGATAACGTTTACGTAAGGAATAGTTCTGGTCATTTGTATTTTCACGTAAAGGATAACAACAGAGAAGGGATATGCGATGCAAATGGCACTGAAATTATACCACCAGTGATTGATGGCTCAATCATTTGGCATGATGGATACGAAACTAAAAAAGGAGATAATTGGGTAACAATAAATTTGCAAGACTTTACCAATCCAGCACAAAAGATTTCTTCACGAGGGAATCAATGGGTGCTTTCCAATACTGAGGGAACATTCAGTATCAGGGCATACGATATTCTCGAATGGGACGAAGAAAGCAGGAAATACATCGGGTCATTACAAGGATACACTACTCTGATTGACCAATTGGGAAAAGAAGAAAACTCTATTTCCAAACAAATCTTCAACGAAGCATACAAACTACCCGACAATAACATTTACGACAAGATAGCATTATATAATATGCTAATAGAAGTTGATGCAAACAACAAAGAAGGGTATCAATCCCTTGCTTTGAACAATATCGGTGTCTTATACCATAACAATGGAGATGAAGATACCGCACTGAAATTTTACGATAAGGCTTCAACTATGGGCAATCCTACGGCAAAAGAGAATGCTGAAAAAATACGTAAGGCTCGTAAAGCAGCCGCTAGGGCTGAAAGGCTACAACGCATCAGTGATGCTTTGGGACAAATCAACAATGCGCTTTCTTCCTTTTCTACTACGGCACAATACAACGGTTTAAACCAAACAACAAGCACCTCCAGCACAGTAGGTAATGCCAATGCACGACAATCAGCATACAACCACATGGCAAATCGAGCAGCATCCCTATACCACAAATTAAAAAACGGATATGTTGGTAGCTCACGAACACATTCAGTTGATGTTTCTACTTATAACAGTTTGCGACGAAAAATGAGAAACTACCGCACCAAAGCCAAACGTGATGGCATTTCTCTTCAGAAATCTCAATACGAAGATTTGTCTTTATAAACTATCAGGATGCGATTGAATAAGCTCAACCAATAAGCAATTTCTTCTATGCAGGTTATGTTCTCTTGTGAAAGTTCAGGGGGATAGTTTCCAGCTCAAAATGTGGATTCAAGGGGGCATTTCGTGTGTGGCTTTTCTCTATTAAAATGTTTTTTGTAACTTTACACGTCATTTATAAAACACATTTATCATGAATCAAGAAAACAAGCAACCTAACTTCTTAAAAAGCAAGAATATAATACACACGCTTATCGCTATCGCCATAATGGCTGTAATATCATTCGCCTATTTCTATCCCGATGCTATAATGGGCAACGTGCTTCAACAACACGATGTGACACAAGGCATCGCCAATGGGCAAGAAGCTAAGGCTTATGCTGAAAGCACTGGCGAAGTGACTAGATGGACAAATTCTTTATTCTCTGGAATGCCAACTTTCCAAATTTCACCATCATACGAAAGTACGAAGTTGGTGAGCTGGTTGGGTGATGTGTTCGGGTTAGGTTTCCCTTCTCCAGTCAACTTGATTTTCATGATGATGTTAGGATTCTACATCTTGATGCTATCGTTCAAGGCACGTTGGTATGTTGCCCTTTTTGGCTCTATAGCCTACGCATTCTCATCCTACTTCTTCATCTTGATAGGAGCGGGACACATTTGGAAATTTATCACGCTTATTTATATTCCTCCCACGATTGCCGGTATCGTGTGGTGCTATAAGGGTCGTTATCTCTTAGGAGGCACGGTGGCAGCACTATTTGCTACAATGCAAATAGCATCCAACCACATACAGATGACCTA
Organism: uncultured Muribaculaceae bacterium; assembly: GCA_964606575.1. GTDB lineage: Bacteria > Bacteroidota > Bacteroidia > Bacteroidales > Muribaculaceae > RGIG4576. The sequence continues at coordinate 6,451 of CAZSHA010000012.1, forward strand.
TTACTCGTTATTCTTGATAGCCGCTTTAGCAATAGGTTTCCTGATTTCAGCTATTAAGGATAAAAAGGCTATGCAATGGTGCAAGGCTACAGGAGTTTTAGTTGTTGCAGCGATTCTTGCAGTAGCGGCTAATGCTCCCAACCTATACGGAACATATAAATACAGCCAAGAAACTATGCGTGGGGGACATTCTGAATTGGTCAGCGCGTCGACCGACGGTAAGCCTCAATCAAAAGGTCTGGACAAAGACTATATTACCGCTTGGAGCTACGGCATAGACGAAACGGCAACCCTCATCGTGCCTAACGTAAAAGGCGGAGCTACAATCCGCCCCGAAAAAGGACAAAACAAATTGATGTCGGTAGCCGAAACCAAGAAAGCTCAAAATCTGCTCAACTCCGGTATGATTTCAGGTGAGGAATACCAATATTTGGCACAATTTCCTCAATACTTTGGCGATCAGCCAATGACCAACGGTCCAGTATACGTAGGCGTTGTGGTATTCGCTTTGTTCCTTATAGGGTGCATCGTGATAAAAGGAGGTTTGAAGTGGGCTTTGATTGCAGCCACATTATTGTCAGTATTCTTGTCGTGGGGACATAACATGATGTGGTTTACCGATTTAATGATTGACCATTTCCCATTCTACAATAAGTTTAGAACCGTATCAAGTGCCTTAGTGGTTGCCGAACTAACCATCCCGCTGCTTGCGGCACTAGCGCTCAACAAGATTCTTGCCGAAAAAGACTTTTTCAGCAAGCACAAGAAAGCCATATTAGGCTCGTTCATTTTCACCGCTACCGCATGTTTGCTTATTTACATAGCTCCTAGCATGTTCGGTGGCTTCTCAATCCAAGAAAAAGAACAATACATAAACACCGGCGTGGCTCAACAACTACCCGGACTGTTCAATGCAGTAGAGGCTGTACGCCTCGACATGGTGAAAGCCGATGCCTTGCGTAGCCTTATCTTTGTCATCCTAGGACTCGGTGCTCTATTGCTATTTTTCACACGTAAAATAAATGCCGTAGTGTGCGGACTTTCAGTAGCAATCATTATATTAGTAGATATGTTCTCGGTTAACAAGCGATATATAAGCACATCTTCATTCACCGCTCCAATACCGCAAAATGCTTGGATTGCCGCTCGACCAGTAGACACAAAAATTTTGCAAGACACGGCTATGAACTATCGTGTGTTTGACTATCAGAACTTCGGGGATGCCGCACCGTCATTCTACCACAAGATGATAGGCGGTTATCACGCTGCCAAGCTGACACGATACCAAGATTTGATAGATCGCCAAATAGGCAAAGGCAACAGCGAAGTGCTTAATATGCTCAACACTAAGTATATGATAGTTGACGATAATACTGCTCACTTGAACCCTGAAGCACTAGGCAATGCTTGGTGGGTAGGAAAAATCGACTATGTGAACACACCAAATGAGGAAATGGAGTATCTAACCAACTTCAAAGCCGATTCTACAGCCGTTGCCGACTCTAAATTTAAAACAATCTTAGGTGAAGACATCGCACCTATCGAAGCTGGCGATACAATCTATGAAACCACCTACGCACCTAATGAGCTTAACTATCATGCTGTGAGCAAGAATGGCGGCGTGGCGGTATTCTCTGAAATATATTTCCCTTGGGGGTGGAAAGCTACTATAGACGGCGAGCCAGCCGAAATAGCACGTGTAAACTACGTCCTTAGAGCCTTGAAAGTGCCAGCTGGAAGCCACAGCATCAATTTCAAATTTGAGCCTGATGCCATAATCACAGCCGACCGCATAGCTTATACAGCTATTTCTATCATCTATCTAGTGATTGCAGCTGGTATCGTATTCGGAATATGGCAATATCGCTCTAATAAAAAGACGGGTAACAAACATGAATAATACAGGCTTATAGTGTGAGTTTAAAAAGATACTTCACCGCATTAAGGCGATACCACCGCAGCAAGGGACACGGCATACATTCGCCCTTCGCTTTCAGTTTCGTGCTGAACGTGCTTCGGGAGCGTTTGCCTTATTATGGCTATGAAGACATTTTAGCGCTACGCAAGCAAGCCATCAAAACGACCCGACGGAATTGGCTCAATCATCGCGTTATTTCTTTCAAAAATGCTAAATTGCTATTCCGTGTGGCAAATTATTTCAACCCTAAGGCGATTTTACAAATAGGCGACGGCGACGGCATTACTGAAGCAAGTATGCTCTTAGTGGCAAATAACATCGTGCTACATTTATATGGCTCCAGCACAGACTCTGCTCAAAGCGTTGCACATTTCGGGAATCGTATTATCTCCCATGATGCTTTCTCCGACAGCAAAAATGCTTACGCCAATTCTAACGCACCTTTTGTGCTGATAAACAGCCTGGATGAAAAGGATTATGACAATGTTGCGGCATATCTTCAAGACGTATGCAACAGTAATGGAGTTATCATATTCCGCAACATAAGCAACAATAACACTAATAACAAGCTTTGGGAGGCCTGCAAAGATTCGGCAACTACCGGCATGACATTTAGCAACGGGAAAACCGCAATCATCGTAGCATCCCCAAAATTGCCTCACCAGAATTTCTCACTTTGGTTTTAAACGAATCACCTAAACTATGAATATCGTAAAAATATCGGGCAGCATAGGCGAACAAATGTTCCAATACGCATTTTTCATGAGATTGGCAGAAACCGATCATAATATTATGATTGACATTCCCGAGAACGGAATTATCAAGATGTTCCCAAATTTGCCCCTAAAGAAATCGGCAACTCCGCAACAAGTGCGGTTGCTGCACAAGTCGATAAGCAACACATTATTAAACGCAATATCTAAGACTCAACGCATAGGCAAAGATTTCAAAGAAACCGGCAATAGCTATAACGCTGACGCTCTTACTCCGCAAGCAGACGCGTATTTTGACGGAAAATGGATGTCTTACCGATATTTTGAACCTATCGCCGACAAAGTGAAACACGCATTCACCGTTCCAGTAAAGACACTGGCAAATGGTTCACAGAGCCTAATCAAACTGCTAGAGAAAGAGAGGGAATCGGTGGCGATACACATCCACCGCCCCACAAGCAAACAAAACACATGCACCAGCGATTACTATAACTGGGCTATAGCGCACATACGGCATTTCATTGAAAATCCATTCTTCGTTATCATCACCGATGATGTAAAATGGGCAGAATCGAATTTGGTTTTATCAAAAGAAGAGTATATCTGCATCAATGCGCCAGCTCACAGCCACTATTCCGTAATCTCGCTATTCAACCACGCAAAACACAACATAATCTCCAACACGCTGGAAAGTTGGTGGGCAGCTTGGCTAAACCCTAATCCAGACAAAATAGTTATCGCACCACAAAAATGGAGCAACACCGAGCAAATCCCCGACCTAATCCCCCTCTACTGGATTTCCGTTCCCACAACATAAATTATCTCCGCATAAAACGCTAACCGCAGTTAGTGTTTTTTCGTCAGCCATTGGCAGGCGAATTAAGACCTGCTACAACTTATTTGCAACAGCAATATCAACTTTCACAACCTCTATGAAAACTTTTTTGAAATAATTTGCGTAACTTTGTGTAAATTTTAATCCAGAAACATAGTGGCAAAAGACATTGTTGAAACTCCGCTCATGAAGCAATATTTCGAGATGAAAGCAAAGCATCCCGATGCTGTATTGCTGTTCCGAGTGGGCGACTTCTATGAAACTTATTCCGACGATGCCGTCATAGCTGCCGAGATTCTAGGTATCACTTTGACTAAGCGCGCCAATGGAGCAGCAAAATCGGTGGAGATGGCTGGCTTTCCGCATCATGCTCTGGACACTTATTTGCCTAAACTGGTGCGAGCGGGAAAGCGCGTCGCTATATGTGAGCAATTAGAAGACCCAAAACTAACTAAAAAGCTCGTGAAACGTGGTATCACAGAGCTTGTTACTCCCGGAGTTTCTATCAACGACAACATCTTGAATCACCGAGAGAACAACTTCCTTGCAGCCGTTCACTTCGGCAAGAAGCAATGCGGGGTAGCGTTTCTTGACATAAGCACAGGCGAATTTTTGACAGCCGAGGGGTCTACCGACTATGTAGACAAACTGCTTGCCAACTTCTCTCCCAAAGAAGTGCTTATCGAACGCAGCAACCGGCAACTGTTCAACTCGTCGTTCACTGCTAAATATCTTACTTTCGACCTCGACGACTGGGCTTTAACATACGAGTCGGCATCGGATAGACTGCTTAAACATTTTGAAACGAAAAACTTAAAGGGTTTCGGCATACATCAGATGAACGATGCTATCACGGCATCGGGCGCTATATTGCACTACCTTGACATAACACAACATACGCAGCTAGGACACATCACCACCCTTTCACGCATCGAGGAGGAACGTTATGTGCGACTTGACCGTTTCACCATACGAAACCTAGAGCTTATCGACCCTATGTGCGACGACGGAAAGAGCTTGCTATCGGTTATCGACCGCACCATGTCACCTATGGGCGCAAGACTTCTGCGCCGATGGATTTTGTTCCCTCTTAAAGACGTCGACCAAATCAACAAGCGACTTGATGTGGTTGAATATTTCTTCAAGGACAGAGAGGGTAGGGAACTTGTTAAAGAGCAACTGGAGATGATGGGCGACATGGAACGCCTAATATCAAAAGTAGCTGTAGGACGTATCACGCCTAGAGAGCTTGTACAACTGAAAAATGCCCTCAACTCTATCGTTCCTATCAAACAATTGTGCCTAGAAGCCGACAATGCCGTGCTGAACGCTTTCGGCGAGCAGCTCAACCCATGCAAGAGCATCTATGAACGCATCAACAAGGAAATAAATCCCGATGCTCCAAACATGCTCAACCGCGGCAACGTAATAAACAATGGCGTGAGCGCTGAACTTGACGAATTGCGGAATCTTTCTATCTCAAGCAAGGATTATTTAATGAAAATCCAGCAAAGAGAAAGCGAACGCACTAACATACCAAGCTTGAAAATAAGCTACAACAATGTTTTCGGCTATTATATAGAAGTCCGTAATACGCACAAAGACAAAGTGCCGCCAGAGTGGATACGCAAGCAAACTCTAGTGAATGCCGAGCGATACGTAACCCAAGAGCTTAAAGAGTACGAGGAAAAGATTCTAGGCGCAGAAGAAAAAATACAAGCCATAGAGAATAAGCTATTTACCGAACTTGTAGCTTCAGTGGGCGAATTTATTCCTGCTATACAATTAGATTCCAATTTGATAGCTCGGTTAGACTGCCTGTGCGCATTCACACGAGCTGCAATCGAAAACAAATACAACCGACCTGAGGTGAACGACACTCTAGAAATAGACATTACCGAAGGAAGGCATCCTGTAATCGAAAGAGAACTGCCTCTAGGCGAAAAATATATATCTAACAGCATTAGACTGAACAACGACAACCAGCAAATCATAATGATTACCGGACCTAACATGGCTGGTAAATCGGCATTGTTGCGTCAAACAGCATTAATCACGCTTATGGCTCAAATAGGTTGCTTCGTTCCGGCAGAAGCGGCTAAAATAGGCATAGTAGATAAGATTTTCACCAGAGTAGGAGCTAGCGATAACATTTCGTTAGGCGAATCCACATTCATGGTAGAAATGACCGAAGCGGCATCTATATTGAACAACATAAGCGAACGCAGCCTTATTCTTTTCGATGAGTTGGGACGAGGCACAAGCACCTACGACGGAATCTCTATAGCATGGGCTATCGTAGAATATATACATGAAAATTCCAGAGCTAGGGCAAAAACTCTATTCGCCACACACTACCATGAGTTGAACGAAATGGAAAAGACTTTCAAACGCATAGCCAATTATAACGTGTCGGTGAAAGAACTAGCCGGTAAGGTGGTATTCGTCCGCAAGTTGGTACGTGGCGGCAGCCAACATAGCTTCGGTATACATGTGGCAAAACTTGCAGGCATGCCACAAACCATAGTGAAACGCGCCAACGAAGTGCTTAAAATCCTTGAGGACAGCAACAGCGGCAACAACGAGTCTATGCACAAGAATCTTGCAGAAGTAGGAAACTCCACACCTGGCATGCAATTGTCATTCTTCCAATTAGAAGACCCTGTGCTATGCCAAGTGCGTGACGAAATTCTGCATGTCGACATTAACAACCTTACCCCAGTTGAAGCCCTCAACAAGCTCAACGAGATAAAGAAGATTATAACCGGCAAAGATTGTTGATAGCCAGTTTCCTTATCTTCAATAATGGAAACTGCTACCGCCTAGGAACTCTCGAAGCAATGAAGTGCTAGGAATCTGCCTTTCCGAGATTGGTAAGAAATAGCTTAACAAAGCCCTCAAACGCCAAGCCTCAGCATATTCTGGTACATTATGCGGCACTTGCTTCAACAATGGCTCGGCATATTCCTTCATAACACCCAACTCAAATATCAATGACGAGTTAAACGTAGCATCGGCATTTTCTTGATATGGGAATATCCATTTTTCCTCTCCGCTACGCACGCTTTGCCAGCGTGCTATGGTTTCTTGCGCGCTCACCCCGCGATACTTATGATCACGGATTATACGACGCAACAAGCGGTTATCGGTGGTTGGTACCCAGTTGTGGTCATCAATAGACAACGTGGTCAAGGCACTAGCATATATTCTGAACTTCTGTTCGGCTGGTATATCAGCTGTCAACTCCGGATTCAATCCATGAATACCCTCTATCAATAAGATGTTATTCTTTTCCAACTTTAATGTGTCGCCCCTAAACTCACGGCAACCAGTAGTGAAGTTGTAAGTAGGCATTTTCACCTCCTCGCCAGCAATCAAAGTATTCAAGTCATGATTAAACAACTCCAAGTCTAGTGCGTATAGCGACTCATAATCATAATCCCCCTTTTCATCTCGCGGTGTGTCAACACGATTCACAAAATAGTTATCCAACGAGATAATCTTAGGAATTATAAGATTGGTCATAAGCTGTATAGCAAGCCTTTTCGACGACGTGGTCTTTCCGCTCGACGACGGTCCAGCAATAAGGACTACACGAGAACCGCCTTTGCGATAACGCCTGGTTATCTCCTCTGCAATAAGTCCGAAACTCTTAGCGTGCAACGCCTCAGCCACATTCATAAGCATTGTCGTTTCCTTTCGGCTCACGATATCGTTCAACTCACCCACATTGCGTATCCCAATGATACGGTTAAACTCTAGATGCTCAGTGAAAGCCTTGTACATCTTCTCTTGACGGATAGGTACTTCAGCCTTCTTCATATCATCTTTGCTGAATGCCATAAGCAACACGCCTTTCTTAAACCCTTGCAACTCAAACACCGATAAATGACCTGTTGATGGAGCTAAGTTTCCATAGAAGCTATCGGCTAGACTGTCAAGCGTATAATACACGGTATAAAGGTCTTGGGAATATTTCAACAGTTTAACCTTGTCGATAAGTCCTTGTTTTTCAAACACCTTTACAACATCGGTAGTCAATTTCTCATGACGCACAAATGGAATGTCGGCTTCAACAATCTCTCTCATTCGGCGTTTAATCGCCATTAACATTGAGCTTGTCGGCTCCACCAACTCTCCATCTTGCATGAACAACGCATAATATCCGTTGGCAATAGAATGTTCTATACGCAACCTCATGCCAGGAAACGTATCGGAAAGAGCCTTATATAGAATCATGCACAAAGAGTGTACGTACACTCTGCGACCCGATGGCGAACTCGCATCTAAAAATTCAACCTGCTTAGGAGAAAACACAGGATAACCCATATTTTCCGTTTTATTGTTTACCCTAGCACAAATGGGTGTGATAGGCACACGGTCTTTTAGTCTGTCATAAATTTCACTTAGGGTTTCACCACCTTGAATCTCTACATACTCGTTTAGATTGCAACAAAATATTTTCATTTCCTTACTCATGACATTAAAGGTTTTAAGTTGAACTTCCTATTATTTAAACCATTTAAAGGCGTACTAAGTTAAGCAATAAATCATAAAAATAACACATTTTCATTAACTCATTTTTCCCTAATGATAGTCAATTTATGCTGCCATAGCCTTTTAAAGGAATCGTAAGCTATCTTTAAAACTGTAATTTTACGCCAAAAATCTCAATTACAATGAAAAACACGACAAGACAACAAGAAACACAGCCTCATCGAGTGCTATATGCAGCCTATAAAGCATGGATGAATGGTTCAACCCTAAGAGCGTCACGCAACCGCAACAAAAATTTCACCTACGGCAGACAATGGAACGACTTGACAACCGACATCGACGGTAATCACATTACCGAATACCGCAAACTTAAAAATGCGGGGAAAGAGCCTATAACAAACAATATGATGAGGCAGATGGTGAAAAGTGTTGTCGGACGATTCCGCACCAACTTGAAAGACGGCAGCAGCTCTCTAAACGAAAGCATGCAATGCATACGACAACTTAACTGCCTAGATGAGCTTGATGCCCGCAGTCTTGAAGAATTTCTAATCTCAGGATGTTGCATACAGCGGATAGACTACGACCCTCGTACAACCGAAATGCCACGCATCGACAACGTGAATATCAACCGTTTCTTTGTCAACGCCATAGAAGACCCTCGCTCTTGGGATTGCGAAATAGTAGGGCAAATTCACGATTTGAGCCTAGCCGAACTAATCTACCGCACCGGCACAAGAGGCAACCGCAACAAAGCGGCGTGGATTCGCAACATCTATTGCGATGAAAACACAGAAAACCAAATCACTGATTTCACATCAAGAATAGGAGCTAACAATGAGGCGGGACAAGAATTTTGGCACACTAGCAACGGCAAGTTCAGAGCCATTGAAGTGTGGACTCTTGAAACACAAGAAGTGCTGCACTGCCACGACCTAGCCAAAGCATTGTATTTCTCTGTGCCACTCAACGAACAGCCGTCAATCGACAAGGAAAACGAGGAGCGTTGCCTTCAGGGAAAGGCTTGTATCACTTATCAATGGGATATCGAAGAGAAGTGGCATTGCCGATGGTTCTCCCCTATGGGACACTTAATCTCCGAATACGACTCGATGTATTCGCACGGCTCACATCCATTTGTAATGAAATTCTATCCCCTCACTGACGGAGAAGTTCATTCTTTCGTGGAAGACGTTATTGACCAGCAGAAATATGTCAACAGGCTCATATCGCTTATAGACCACATTATGGGAGCTAGTGCAAAAGGCGTACTGCTTTTCCCTGAGGACGGACTTCCCGACGGATTCACGTGGGATGACATCAAACGGATTTGGAGTGCTACCAATGGCATAATACCTTACACACCAAACCATTCTGGCGACATCCCAAAGCAAATATCGACAAACGCCACCGATATAGGAGCATACGAGATGCTGCAAATACAAATGAAGCTATTTGAAGAAATATCGGGGGTAAGCAGTGCTTTACAAGGCAAAATATCCACGTCCACTACTGGTGCCGAACTCTTCCAAAGGCAAATCGACAATGCCACGATAGCTCTATGCGACATCTACGACACATTCAACGCCTTCAGAGAAGAACGTGACAAGAAAGCCAACAACTGCTAATTCACCACATGAGGTTGCCTAACAGTAAAAAATTAGACAACCTCACTTTTTAATGCCAAACACAACAAACAACACACATTTTCAAGATTTCGTTTTTTTGAGTATCTTTGCATTGATTTTAGGTTTATATGATATTCAAGTACTATTTTATTCTCATTAAAATGTTCAACAAGATTCACCGTCCGTGCAGATGGGGAGTCGAATTTATTGTATAGCCATAAGCCTTTTATCCGCCACTACATAAGATATCTCCGTGCTAGTGGGTCTATTTCAACTCTAATTCTAATTTAAAATTTCATTATATGAGCAGATTTTTTAAGCTCATAGCAACCGGTTTGCCGTTATTGCTATGTAGCAACTTGATGTATGCCCAAAATGGCAACTCACGACAATTGTCTATCGACGAAATGTTCAATCTCGCCGAACAACATAATGCGAGCTTGAAACACAGTAAAACAGCCGTTCATGAAGCTGAAGCGGCTATAGCATCGGCAAACGCCGACAAACTACCTGACATAAGCGCCTCACTAAGTCTTAGTTATTTAGGCGACGGACACTTATGGGACAGGGATTTCAAGAACGGCATGCATATAGACATGCCGCATTTCGGCAACAATTTAGCAGTTAAGGTATCACAAGCCATATATACCGGAGGTGCTATAACATCAAATATAGATATTACGAAACTGGGACACAAGATGTCAAACCATCAATTGGAATTGACACGCAACAACGTGCGTTTCATGCTTGTTGGCTATTATCTGCAACTTGCTTTGCTCGATAATCAATTAAGCGTATATGATGCTAACATTGCTCTCACCGAAAATGAGATTGCACAAATGATTATACGCCATAAAGAAGGCGTTGCGTTGAAAAACGATATTACCAGATATGAGCTACAACTGGAAAATCAAAAATTACAACGCACTCGTATTGCCGATAACAAGACTATAATAAACCATAGGCTTGCAACTGCTCTAGGTTTGCCGGCAGATGTTAATATCGTTCCAGACTCATCATTAATCTCAACCATGCCTGAAACATTGACAGAAGCAGACTGGCAAAATTTAGCTACTATAAATTCACCTTCTTTGAAAATGTCGGCTACAAATATAGGCTTAAAACAAATCGAAGAACGTTTAGCTAAATCGGACAAGCTTCCTAAAATATCGCTTTTTGCTGAAGAACACCTTGACGGACCTATTACAATCGAAGTTCCTACACTCGACAACAATTTCAGTTATTGGTTTGTGGGGGTCAACGTGAGTTATAATATATCATCGCTTTTCAAATCAAACAAGAAAATAAAGAAAGCATCAATATCTACACGTAAAGCACAAGACGAGTATAGTTTAGCCCAAGAACAAGTGGAGAATAATGTGCAAGCCGCTTATACCAACTATCTCACCTCTTTCACAGAGTTAACGGCCCAAGCTAAGAGCGTAGAGCTCGCCAACCAGAACTACAATGTGGTGAGCAACCGCTACAATAACGGTTTAGCACTCGTTACCGATATGACAGATGCCGCTACGATGAAACTACAAAGCGAACTGGCTCTCGTAAACTCCCGCATCAACGTGATTTATAATCATTACAACTTGAAATATGCTTGTGGAAATATATGATAATTCATTACTACCCAATCATATAATAATGATTTCTCATAAACAAATTAGTCAAAAATTTAAACGAAATATATAACAAAATGAAAAATAAAAAACTGCGTAAATTAATTTACAACTTAGTAATTCTAGCTGTAATAGCTGTAGGTATAGGATACGTATTCTCTAGCTTTGTTCACTTAGGCAACGTTGAATACACGGACAACGCACACGTGAAACAGCACATAACACCTGTCAATACACGCGTACAAGGATTCATCAAAAAGATTTATTTCGATGAGTTCCAAAAGGTAACAAAAGGTGATACTCTTCTTGTTATCGAAGATGCTGAATTTAAGTTACGTTTGGCTCAAGCCGAGGCAGCATTAAGTAATTCTCTTGCTGGCAAAGATGCTATAAACACAAGTATAGCAACAACACAAAACAATCTAAGCGTTAACGATGCCAGCATACAAGAAGCTGAAGCTCAGATGAAAAACGCAAAACGAGAACTTGAACGTTTCGAAAAACTTCTTGCGCAAGAAGCAGCTACACAGCAACAATATGACAACGTGAAAACAGCTTATGAATCGGCATTAGCACGCTATCAACAAGTTGTAAGGAGCAAGCAGTCCACATCGCTAGTAAAACAAGAGCAATCCTACCGACTAGTCCAAAACGAAGCTGGCATAAACGTTGCAAAAGCATCAGTTGATTTGGCTAGGCTAAACCTATCATATACCGTTATCGTAGCTCCATGTGATGGCGTGCTAGGACGTAAAGAAATAGTGGAGGGGCAATTGCTACAGCCAGGTCAATCTATTGTAGATATCGTTGACAATAGCGATTTATGGATTGTTGCAAATTACAGGGAAACGCAACTGCATAATATAGCTGTTGGAGCAGATGTGAGAATAACAGCCGATGCCGTACCTGGAATAGAATACAAGGGAACTGTAGAATCAATTTCCGATGCAACAGGCTCTGCATTCTCACTGATACCGCAAGACAATGCAACCGGCAACTTCGTAAAGGTGGAACAACGAGTGCCTGTAAGGATTAGTCTGGCTGGAAACAAGAAAGATGCGTTAAACAAGCTACGAGCAGGTTTTAATGTTGAATGTGAAGTGAAATATTGATATGGGAACTCCACCAGTACATAATCAAAAATTTCAAATGCCAATGTTCCATAGTTTTATCCCTGAAAGGATAAGACCTTGGTTGTATCTATTATTCGCCATTTGTTTCCAGTTGTCGAGCGGAATATATACAGGAGCATTACACAACATCATGGGTGAACGCTCGCTCATGCGTGAAGACGTGCTAATGTGCCTATATTGTAATTTGGCAGGTATGGCTATATATTTTCCTATGCTTTTCCGCATGAAATTCCGCTTCACCAATAAAACATTACTATTGGCTACATCTATGCTTACGGCACTATGTAACGTCCTCTCAATGTATGTCACTACACTACCTATGCTTTGGGGATTATGCTTCTTTGCTGGATGTATAAAATTGCAAGGCACTTTTGAGTGTATCTCAAACATCCAACTCTGGATTACTCCTAAAAGAGATTTTGCCGTATTCTTCCCCATACTGCACTTAATAATATTGTGCAGCATGCAAGTGTGCGATTTTCTCACCGTATGGTTCTCGTTCTATCATCATTGGTATGCCATGCATTGGCTTATGATAGGCATCATGTTAATACTAACATTATTTATAACATTGTTCACCAAGCACTGCCGTATCATGCCCAAGATGCCATTATACGGTATTGATTGGTTGGGTTTCATACTTTGGGCATTGCTTGCATTAGAACTGGTATTCATTTTTAATTATGGCGAGTTTTATGACTGGTTTCATAGCCCCACCATCCGTGCCGTCTTCGGTTCAGCATTAATAACCGGAGCTGTAGCCATTCATCGCATGCTCAATATACGCCATCCTTATCTTGAACCTAGTATGTGGAAATCTAAGCATCTTTTCCCAATATTGCTATTGCTAGCATTAGTAGAAATACTTATTGCCACAGAAAATGTGCTAGAGGAATCATTCCTTGGCTCAACAATGAGCTATTCAGCTTTAACAGCATCAAGCAATTTCAATTGGTTTACTATATTAGGCGTGGTTACAGGTTCCATATTTTCACTCTTATGGCTCGTTAAATGGGGATATAGCTATTACAAATTAATAGCCATAGGACTTATTGCGCTTGCATCATATCTAGGATACTTCTATTTCTTCATGACTCCTGAAGCAAACATAGAAATATTTTATCTTCCTGTGGCATTAAGAGGATTCGCCAATTGTACGCTCAGCGCCATTTTTATGCTGAGTCTGCGTCAAGTTGTTCCGTTCTTGCAGTTTTTTCAATCCCTCACTATTTTCAACATGATACACATGTTCTTAGGCGGTACAATGGGTGGTGCAATTTACTCATTCGGTTTAAGATTTTATATTAGCGACAACTTGACACGAATTTCATCCTATATTGATTCCGTAGCAGCGCAGCCATCATCAATTCCCACATTAATCGGTAATTTGATATCAAGCGTACAATTGATTAGCATCAAGCAACTATACGGATGGGCTTTATATGTATGCATATTTACGATATTGGCCTTCTTACTATATGATCGTCCTTATGTCAGAAAGACCCTTCGCCGTATGCCTAGTTGGCGTAGTGTAGGTAGACAATTAATAAAAGTCACCCGAATAGGAAGATTACGAAGAATAAAAGTTAAGCATAAAGCTTTTTATAATTCGTAGTTTATCCATATATCAAAAAATGCGGTACAAATTGAATTAATTTGTACCGCATTTTTTCTTTTCACCGAATTATTACTTCATTTGCACTTTCTGGGTGGGAGGTAATGTGCTGTTACGCCTATCTACAGCCTCAACCACGCAATCGGCCAGCTCCATAAACGCTGTCCCGCTCACACTATTCTGTAGCACTACAGGCACACCGTCGTCACCACCCTTGCATATACCAGCCACCAACGGAATCTGCCCCAACAGCTCTACTCCCAATTTCTCGGCTAGTCTTAAACCACCCTCTTTACCGAAAATATAATATTTCTCATCGGGATGAGCGGCTGGCGTAAACCACGCCATATTTTCCACCAGTCCTAGAATAGGTACATTCACTGCTTCGCTCTGGAACATGCTTATCCCCTTGCGGGCATCAGCAAGAGCCACTTCTTGTGGAGTGGTCACCACAATAGCACCAGTGATAGCCAAAGTCTGAACCAGAGTCAAATGTATATCGCTCGTTCCAGGAGGCATGTCTATCACGAAATAGTCAAGATCACCCCAATCAGCCTCTCCTATAAGTTGCTTTAACGCATTGCTCGCCATTCCACCACGCCATAGCACAGCCTTCTCCTTATCCACCAAAAATCCGATAGACAGCACCTTCACGCCATACTTTTCTATAGGAACTATCAGATTGCGGTTATCCACCTTCTCCATATAGATAGGGGCATCCTCTAGCCCAAACATCAACGGTGCTGATGGACCGAAAATATCGGCATCTATCAATCCCACTTTATAGCCTTTTTGAGCTAATGACACAGCAAGATTGGTAGCAACCGTAGATTTTCCTACTCCACCTTTTCCTGAAGACACTCCAATAATATTTTTAACGCCGGTCAACAACTTCGGCGACGGTGCTGGAGCGGCAATCTTTGTTTTCACTGCAATGTTGCCTTTAATCTCTACTTCAGGCGATATATATGTGTTTATAGCCACTTCGGCGGCACGCACCACCGACTTTATGAAAGGATCGGTAGACTTATCGAAAATCAGCGAGAACGATACACGATTACCATCAATACGAATATCATCCTCTACCATGTTACACTCCACTATATTCTTTCCATTGCCTGGATAACGCACATTAGCCAGCGCATCAAGTATCAATTTGGGATATAATCTTTCCATTTATCATTCTTTTTTGTTGTCAACAATTTGCGGACACTGTATATAGCCTCGGGAGAAACTACGATAGGTATCTTCTTCTATTTCTATATCAGGCTCTTGCAATTGAGTGGTGTGGTCAAGGTGGAATTTGATATATTTTATAGTCAATCCTCGGTCTAGCCACTGCTGCTCATAGAATGTCTTTATTTCTAAAATATCATCAACTATATCTGAATGATATAGGTCGGCAGTATTTATTTCTGTCGGAAATTGATTCAACTTAACAAGAGCATCTGTATAGGTATAAAGGAATGGGCTATCGGTCTTCAAATGCACGATGCCGTCGGCAATCAATATGTTACGGTACAAGTCTAAGAAACGAGTAGAAGAGAGGCGTTTACGCACCTTCTTCATTTGCGGGTCGGGAAATGTAATCCAAATCTCGCTCACTTCGCCAGCCTCAAAAAATCGGTCAATAAGCTCTATGTTGGTTCGAAGGAACGCAACATTGCTTATTCCATCTTTCACAGCAGCCTTAGCTCCTGTCCACATTCTTGCCCCTTTTATGTCTACCCCTATATAATTCTTACCGGGAAAACGGCGCGCAAGGCCTACTGCATATTCGCCTTTACCGCATCCAAGCTCTAGGACAATAGGATTATCGTTTCTGAAAAAATCGCTTTTCCACCGTCCTTTAAGCGGAAACCCCTCTCGCTCTACTATAGCAAACGGATATTGGAACACATTGTCAAATGTGTCCATCTCGGCAAACTTCTTCAGTTTATTCTTTCCCATTTATATTAGCGCCTTATCAATTTTATAGTATTTAATCTGCCGCTTCCCAATCGTACAGCTACCACATACAAGCTACCTGCCATAGCCGACATATCTATTTGAACCTTATTGGCTTTAGGCTCGCAAGATGCAAGCAACACGCCATTACCCTCATATACATTTGCTGTAGAAATGACCTCGCTAGCATCGACATGAAGAACTTTCTCTACGAAATAAGCCTTTACCTCACTTGCAGAAACAACCGATTCTTCTATAGTACTCACATCTCCTACAAAATCAAATTCTTTCCACTGTTCAGCCGCCTTATATTGCGATACGCTGTTTTCGGGAACTTTCAATTTCACAGCGGGCTGATTCACGCCAGAGAAAACATCCTCGCCTAGTTCAGGCACCGCCTTAGCGGCAACAGTCATTTCGGCAATACTCGTATTATTCTCGAAAGCAC
Source organism: uncultured Muribaculaceae bacterium (assembly GCA_964606575.1). Lineage (GTDB taxonomy): Bacteria > Bacteroidota > Bacteroidia > Bacteroidales > Muribaculaceae > RGIG4576. Next base: position 22,813 of record CAZSHA010000012.1, read on the forward strand.
GAGTACCTATATACGTCAAAGACGCTGGCAACGAGATTGAAACCATACCTTTTGCATCAGCCAACGCATATCGTCCTATCGTAGCAACAGATTCACCCACTACCACGCCATCACTCATTGACTCGCAACCAGCCAAAGCGAAATCGCTCACTTCCTCGACCTTACTAGGCAACTCAATCTCCTTCAATGCCGTGTTATAGAAAAATACACCCTCACCTATAGATTCTATGCTTGCAGGTAACACAATTCCTGATAATTGCACATTAGCAAACGCCCAACGCCCTAAAGTCACTAGATTTGTACAGCTTTCAAAATCAAAAGACGTCAAACCACTCGACACAAACGCTTCCTCGCCAATTACTTTCAATGAAGGGTTAGTCCCTAGGTCTACTTCAGACAAAGATTCGCAACCGGCAAACGCACCCGCAGGAATCGACAATATCTTATTTCCCAAAGTAGCCGTTTCTAATGCAGTACAATTGGCAAACAGATTCACGCCTAGCTCACAAGTTTCGCTTAAAGCTGTTAAATCTACGTTCTTCAAACCGATACAGCGGGAAAATGCTCCTGTACCTACTTTTTCAATACCAGCAGGCAACACTAGAGCAGTCAAAGCATCACATGAATTAAACGCATAACGTCCTATCGAGTCTAATTCTGCCGGCAATGACAAATCAGTAAGATTACGGCATCCTGCAAACGCCCCTTCACCAATATATTTCAATGTGGCGGGTAATTTCACACTTGCGTAACTTTTTCCTATAAAGCAGTATTCTGGCAACTGATCGGCACTATATTCCAATTTATCACCAAAACACGGAGTCATCCCCTTATATGCCCTAATGCTAACATTTGACAAGTCCAACGATACCAAAGCCGTCATTTCCTCGGCTATAAATTTAAGGTCACGAGCATCAATATCACCTGTTACAGTCAACTCTGTAGCTGTCTTATCGACTGCAGCGCTTAATCCACCTGCCACGGCAGTTACTGTTGCTGCCATTGCATTGGCACACCCTAATAAAGCACTTATCGCCACTACTAAAATTCCTTTTTTCATAATTCTTATAATCGTGTATCTATATGAAGAATATTCTGTACTACCATTAAATCTCTAATCTCTGAACGAAGCACTTCCATATCGTCATAACGAGGATTCTCGCTCCGCAAAATCACCTTATCGGCATCGGGGTGCTTACGCAAGTATTTAACCATGCGATAATCATCTAGCACAACCACGTAGATATGTCCCCAAAATATCTGCGACATATTGGTCAACTCCCTCACAGCTATGAAATCGCCATTGCATATTACAGGACTCATGCTATCGCCACTCACCCTAACGATACGGCAATCGGCACTGATATTAGGCATATTGATAGCTCCCACTATATGCTCATCGGCAAACATCATCGAGCGATTCATTCCTCCAGCAGTCACATCTATATCGTAGACTGGAGTACCTTTCATTGATTTCAACTCGCTTTCGTCAATCACCAAACTAGGCACTGAACCTGACGAATATTTAGCGAACGGCACATCAGTACCGTCTTTCAACCAATTCTTTGAAACGCCCATATTTATCACAATCTTATTTATGAGCGACTCGCTTACGGCAAGTTTTCCATTAAGGTGCTTAGATAAATTAGACTGGTCACAACCCACCTTTTCGGCAAATTCACCTTGCGTCATGCCTATCTCCTTTATCAAATATTTTATTCGACCTACAACATCCTCGTTAGCCATGTTTTTATGCTTCATCGTATTAAACGGTGCAAGTTACCACTTTTTAGGTCAACCACCAAATTTAGAGGGTAAAAAACCAACACCACTTCATTCAAATCTCCATGTTATGATTCCGACACCCTCGGTTGTAGTACTCTTAGGCACTGAAAATTGCGATTGTAATGAAGCCTGTTCGCAACTGCGTCTGACGGCTGCATCACTAGCAGCCGAGCCGCTTCCGCCCGCATAGCTTGCCGATATAACTTTACCTCTGGAGTTCACACGCACCCTAATTCTCACTATACCTTGCACTGGACTGCTTGGCCGCCCCCAACTAGCCAATGTATAACCTTCCAACCCCGACACGCCAGGTGCTCCGGTCGCCGTATCGGTTGTGGAATTTCCGCTCACTGCTCCAGCCTTACCGCTATTTGCACCTGCTGAATTTCCGAACGACACACGCTTACTTATTTTTTCAGCCGTTTCCTTCTGGCGTTTTATCCTTTCAGCCTCTTCTTTCAATTCCGACTCCGAAGGTCCTGTATTATCCGACTTCTTAACCGTCTGCATGGAAGATTCATCCCCTTGAGCCACCATATTGCTTGGATCTTCTCCTATCTCGCCAGAATTTTCCATATCGTTACCCTCCTTGGTCGGTTGCTCGCTTATGTCCTCTGTTTGCGATGATTCCTCGGCGAAATTATCCTCTATAGGCAATGCGGCATCTCCAAGCATCACATATTCGCCGCCAAACAGCACTCTATCCCTTTTCGGTGTTTGTATTTCTTTTTCTTTAGGCGGATAACTATAGTATAGACACGAAAAAACTAGTGCGATAATTAATACCGCATGAAAAACCGCTGTTGCGATAATTCCTTTCGTCTTGTCTTTATTCTGTAGATTCATCCGTTTCGCTCACTTTCACTTTCTTGCCCGAAAACGGCTTTGTTGCCAACACTATTTTCAAGTTTGCCTTAGCTCCCTTATCAAGGATTTTAACAATCGTACCGTATGGAACCATCTCGTCGGCATACAATGCAATAAATTGCTCTGCATCATTCTTGTATGTCAATTGCAAGAATGCTATCAGTTGGTCTTCACCCTCAAGCAACACAGCATCATTGTCACCAAAAGCTCCATAGATTTTTTGGTCTTTGTCTATATAAACCTTTGTACCCGGCTTTATTGAGGTTTGAACACTGCTTTGCGGCAGATTCACCTCCATTGCCGTAGGCAACACAAATGTAGACGTCACCATGAAGAATATCAACAGCAAGAATATGACATCGGTCATAGATGCCATACTGAATGTTGACAACGTTTCATTTTGTCTTCTTAGTGCCATAGCTCACTCCGATTGTTAATATTAATGTGCAGGCTCGTTAAGCAAGTCCATAAATTCCATAGTCCTTGCCTCAAGCTGCTTCATCACCTTGTTTACTAGCGACACAAGATAGTTATAGGCAAACAATGCTATGATACCTACGAATAATCCGGCAACCGTAGTGACCAACGCCTCATATATACCGCTTGCCAATACTGTAACATCAACGTTGCTTCCCGCGCTCGCCATTGCAAAGAACGCCTGCACCATACCCGTTACAGTTCCCAAGAACCCAATCATAGGAGCTCCAGCCGCAGTTGTCGCAAGCCAAGTGAAACCTTTTTCAAGCTCTGCTACTTCAAGATTACCCACATTCTCTATTGCCACAAGCACATCGTTCATTGGTCTACCTATACGTGTTATTCCTTTAAGGATTAATCTAGCCGATGGAGTGTTGGTCTTCTTGCATAGATTCATGGCACTCTCTATCTCGCCTTCATGAATATAATCCTTTATACGCTTCATGAAAGTACCGTCCTCTCTAGCCGCTTTACGTATGGCAAAGAAACGTTCGAACAATATATATATGCTTATTATCGACAAGATGAGCAACGGTATCATTATGACACCTCCCTTTAGACACAATTCCCACATAGAAAGTTCTTGCTCAATAATAGCCGCATCGGCTACTAAAGCATCTGATGCCACAGTATCAGCCAATTGTGCCGCATTATCACTTTGCGCTGCAATTGTCGCAGCTATTGCATTCAATACACTCATGATATTATAATTGTTTTATTTAAGACATTCTTTATATGCTTTTATAGTCGCCTCTAGCCCCATATATAAAGCATCGGCTATAAGCGAATGACCGATTGACACCTCGTTAAGATACTTAACGTTGTCACGGAAATATTTCAAATTCTGCAAGTTCAAGTCATGACCAGCATTTACGCCTAGCCCCTCTCGATGTGCCGCATCGGCAGCTACAACGTATGGAGCAACCGCAGTTTCGGGATTTTTCTCGAAATCCTCTGCATACGGACCCGTATACAACTCTATCCTGTCGGCTCCGGTGCGTGCAGCCATTTTTATATTCTCAATATCAGTTCCCACAAATATGCTCGTGCGTATTCCCGCATCTTTCAACCTGTCCACTACAGCCGTAAGAAATTCCAAATTAGGAGCAACGTCCCATCCAGCCGAAGAAGTTAGAGCTTCAGGTGCGTCAGGCACTAATGTAGCTTGAGCAGGCTTCACTTTAAGCACCAAGTCGATAAACGCTTCGCTCGGATAGCCTTCTATGTTAAATTCAGTCTTCACTAATGGGCGTAGGGCAAACACATCGCTTTGTCGGATATGCCTCTCATCAGGTCTTGGATGCACGGTGATACCGTCGGCTCCGAATTTCTCACAATCTATAGCTACTTGTTCTACGTTAGGCAGATTCCCGCCACGGGCATTCCTCAATGTGGCTACTTTGTTGATATTTACACTTAAATTCGTCATCAATCTTAATTTTTTCTAGTGGCATCCCTACATCTTCATACTTCACTTGTCTTGATAATTTCTCTTTAACAAATTATTCGTATATTTGCCGATGCCAAATTATCTTGCAAAATTAATATGAAATTATAAATTTAGGAAGCAAAAAGTTGGCAAAAAGATTACGACCCTTGTTTTTAACAGTTTAATCACCCTAAGTATCATGCACATAGCAGTTTTCGGAAGTTCGCACCAAGATAGATATTTAGACAGCCTTTCCAAGCTGTTCTCCACATTGAGCAGGTTCAACGTGACCATTGAGATGGAGCAGAAATTCTATAACTACTTGTGTAAGATGCTACCTCAAGCTCCAAAAGTCGACAACATTATCACCAGTGATGGGGCATCAGCCGAAATAGCATTAAGCATAGGTGGCGACGGAACTTTCCTACGCACAGCAAGACGAGTGGCACAGAAAAATATCCCTATTGTGGGCATAAACACTGGACACTTAGGCTATCTCACCGATGCCACCATGAACGAAGCCGAAATGGTGATAAATGACTTGATAAACAAGAAATATCAGATTGAGGAACGCACGATGCTTGAAGTCACCATAGACAACAGCGACACTGAGATTGGCGAACCTTACGCTTTAAATGAAGTAGCTATACTACGCCAAGACACGTCTTCTATGATTTCAGTAAAAACCAGCGTGAACGGAACATATTTCACCACCTACCTCGGTGACGGTTTGATTATTTCCACGCCCACCGGCTCTACTGCATATAATCTGAGTGTTGGTGGTCCTATCCTAGACCCCACTTCGCAGAATGTCGTGCTTTCGCCCATATCACCACACTCCCTAACGATGCGTCCGCTTGTGTTGCGTGACGATGCGGTGATACAAGTAAGTCCGCAATCTCGTTCCGAAATTTTCAACATCAGTATCGACGGACGTTCCAACCCATGCCCTATAGGCACTTCTGTAACAATAAGCAAAGCTCCTTTCACCATAAAAGTGATTCAGTCGCTAAGACACAGTTTTGTCGACACTTTACGTGACAAGCTGATGTGGGGAGCCGACATAAGATAACCCCTTCACCCCATATGGATGAAACTACGACAATAAGCGATGCCGAGTTCGGATTGATAGCAATCAGCTATCGCACTGGGATGAAGCATATAAACGCCCGCTGGAAAAAAGGGAAATTGAACGTCCATGCGCCTCACCACACCCCCTTAGCTGGCATCATCTGTTTTATCGACCAGTACCGCGACAAATTGCTGAAACTGAAACTCGCATCAGCGGCTAAGACAGAAGAAAGCACCACCTACTACATAGGTCAACGTATTCCGTGTTTTCGTAATGAGATTCTCATCACCACACACGATTGCAAACCCAATGTCACAGGCTACTGCGACGACCATGACAAATTAAGCGTGTTCATATCCAAGCTAGATGATATAAGCACGCCGACCAAGAGGATTGCCATTTCAGGTGCTCTAAAAGAATTGATGAAACGCAAAGCACCCTCGGCACTAATACCTTATGCAGAAGAAGTGGCTAGGCAGATAGGCGTTTCCCCTTCCAGATACGAGATAGGTAGAGGTCTAAGAAAACTGGGGCATTGCACCAATAAGAAAGTGATACAACTCTCATACAACCTGATGTTTATGCCTGAGTGCCTAGTTCGCTATATAATATGCCATGAGCTGGCACATCTCACAGAAATGAATCACAGCCAGCGTTTCCACGATTTATGCGACAGCTATTGCGACGGCAAAGAAAAAGCCCTCAAGCAAATGCTTAAAGGCTTTAAATTTCCTGTTATTCAATAATGCTAGCACCAACCGATTAATAATTTTCAGCTAGGATAGCGAAATATGACTGTGCGTGGTGGCACACCGGACAATCCTCAGGTGCTTTTTTACCCACTACTATATGTCCGCAGTTCAAGCATTGCCAGATGCAGTCGCCGTCACGTGAGAACACAACCTCATCTTCAATATTCTTCAACAATTTGCGGTAACGCTCTTCGTGAGCCTTCTCTATAGCAGCTACACCTTCCATTTGAGCCGCAATTTCCTCGAAGCCTTCTTCACGAGCCTCATTTGCGAATTGAGCATACATATCGGTCCATTCATAGTTCTCACCTGCTGCGGCATCCGCTAGATTCACTGTTGTTGCAGGCACTTTGCCACCATGTAGGTGCTTGAACCACAACTTAGCATGTTCTTTCTCGTTTCTTGCTGTTTCTTCAAATAGGTTTGCTATTTGCACATAACCGTCTTTTTTAGCCTTTGAAGCATAGTATAAGTACTTTGTGTGAGCTTGCGACTCGCCTGCAAATGCAGTTTGAAGATTTTTCTCAGTCTTTGTTCCTTTTAATTCCATAGTTTTACCTGTTTTAATAGTAGTTTTTTATTCTAGCACTAAATTAGGAAAACTTATTCGTATTACGAGCATTTCCCTCAAATATTTTTTGTTGCCGACAACAAAAAAGGAGAGCAAGCCTCATTGCACGCTCTCCATCAAACAGTTTTTTAACCTCTGTGGTAAGTTTTCTTAATCGTGTGTCACGCTTAATTCCTTTACGCTGCTATCGCTTCGTAACTGAGCCTCCACGCCTTCCACCACATTCACTATGTAGTCGCCAAGTTTTTCAGCCTCGCACACAATATCCATATAGAAAATACCGCTTTGGTAATTATAAGCCTTCTGATTGATATTCTCAATGTTTTCGGTACGCAACAAGTTACGATAATTATTTATTTCACGTTCCTTATTATAATTACGCATCAAGTCGGCATCACGCACGTTTTCAACATCTTGAAGCACTACTATCATATTAGACATTGCCTCGCCCACATATTTCATCATCGTGTCGATATTATTATAAATATCCTCGGTGAAATGAGCGTGAGCTTCTTCCTTGCGCACAAGAGTCTTGGCGATATTGAAACAGCTATCGGCTATGCTTTCTATTTCTGAAACGATACCTAGCATAGACGAAACACGCAATTTTCCTTCGTAGCTCAATCTGCCGTCAACCACTTTATTCAAATAGTTGGCTATTTCTATTTCCATGCGGTCAGATATTTCCTCGTACTTTTCTATGCGTGTATATAGCTTGTTAAACTCTTCTGTGCCATTCTTGGTATGCACCAGTTCTTTTGCCATTCCCAGCATACGCTCCACACGTTGGGCATACACCACAGTTTCACGCTGAGCTTGCATAATGTTTAGTTCTGAAGCGTGAAGAAGGCCACGAGAGATGAATTTCAACTGGAATTCGTCGTCCTCTTTGTGGTGTGAGCGTATCAAGAAGTCACATATCTTGACAAACATGTTAGGGAACCATATCATCACCGACAAGTTGATAATATTAAACACCGTGTGGAATATAGACAAGCCGAACGACACCGCCACCTCATAAGCGTTCACCGTAGCAAATGCCGACATTGCTTGTCCCGGGTTTCCTTGTCCGAAGCTCTCAGTTATCCATATTACTAAGTTACAGAAAGGATAAAACAATATTACTGCCCATATTGAACCGAAGAAGTTGAACAGGAAGTGTACGGTTGCCGCCTTCTTTGCGGTGATGTTAGCGCTTAGAGATGCCAATATAGGTGTGACAGTTGTTCCGATATTCGAACCTAGCACCATCGCGCAAGCCATATCAAACGACACCCAGCCTTTCAACGCCATCACCATAACTATGGCGAACATAGCCGACGACGACTGGATTATCATCGTTACAATCAATCCCACGAACAAGAATAGTAATACCGACAAGAATCCCATAGATGAGTAGCCGGACAAGAACTCCAACTGTTCAGGACTCAAATCAGGCACGTTGTCGCTTATCAAGCCTAAACCTAAAAACAGCAATGCGAAACCGAGTATAAACTCGCTCATCGACTTGTGGCTGCTCTTACTAGAGAACATCAGCGGTATGGATATGGCTATCATTGGCATAACGTATGCCGAAATATCCACCTTCACACCGAACAGCGTGATGATCCAAGATGTCATCGTAGTTCCCACGTTAGCACCCATGATTACACCGACCGACTGTACCAACGACATCAATCCAGCATTAACAAAGCTCACCACCATCACCGTAGATGCCGACGAACTCTGAATAATTGCCGTAATCAAAGTACCTGTTAAAACTCCCATGAAGCGGTTGCGCGTCATCGCCGATAATATGTTTCTCATACGGTCGCCCGCAACCTTTTGTAACCCTTCGCTCATCACCTTCATTCCATAAAGGAACAATCCGATAGCACCCAGAAGGGTAAGAAAATCAAGAAATGAGTAGTTCATCTGCTCAAAAGATTTACGTTATTTTATATTAGTGTCTTAATAATAGTACTTATCCAAAATTGTCACAAATATATAACAAATACATCAAATTTTCTACTAACGGCATATTTTTTTACTCTAATCACCATCACATACGCATTCTATAACACTGATTTTCATATAAAACAACAAAAAATGAGCGGCAAAGAAAAAATTCTTGCCGCCCATAGCATATCATGTTTATAATATAGCCTTATTTTGCCGGAACCATCAAATATTGTATACGGTTGCCTGGCTTAACGATTTGCTTAACGAAGTCTTGCATTGAAGCAGGTGTAAGACCGTTCACAATGTCACGATAGGTTGAGTTGCGGTCTAGCTTATAATCTAGGTAAGAATCCATCACAGTCAACCAATAATTATTTTCATGCTCATTTTGCTCGATTCTCTTCAACATGTATTCTTTCACCTTGTCTAGGTCTTCAGCCTTCACGTTGGTTTGCATTTCCTCTAGAGCCTTGATAGTCAAGTCGCACACCTTGTCCTTCTTAGTTGGGTCTATACCGAACGCGCCTTGCACAACCAATTGAGGTTGGTAGCTATAGCTCATTGCAGCCGAAGCATGAGGAGAATAAGCAGCACCCTCGTCCTCACGAACGCTGTTTGTCAAATTGGTTGACATCAATTGACCTACTACGCTCGCCTTAACGATATTTTCTACTGTGTAAGGTATATTGTTCACGTTCCATATTGAAGCCAACATTGCTTGGTTGTTCTCGGTCTTGTGCGCGAACTCGCCCTTAACAATACCGCTCTTCACCACTTTCTTATCATTTTTAGCCACTTCTTTCTTAGCTTTCTTCGCTGGTAGAGAAGCAATGTATTGAGCTACATATTCTTTTAGCTTAGCCTCGTCGAAGTTACCGATAATGATAAAGTCGAACTCAGCGGCATTGCCGAAACGCTCACCGTGGATTTGAAGTGTACGCTCATAGTTCATCTTCTCTAGCAACTCCAAGCTAAGAACCTTGGTCTTAGGATTATTAGCATAGATAAAGTTGGTCAAAGAGTCTTGGAACACATATCCTGGTGAATTTGCTTGGTTCTTCAAAGCAGAAGCTATCATTTGCTTGCCAGCTTCAAAACCCTCTTTGTCATTGCGTGGCTTAACGATGTTCAAGTATAGCAATTGCATCATTGTTTCCAAATCCTTTGGAGTAGCACGACCGCTGATGCCTTCGCTATAGCCACCGATGCTTAGTTGCACCGATGCTTGCTTGCCACTCATGTACTTGTTCAAGTCGTTATAGCTCAACTGGTCAACACCGTTCAAGCCCCAAATAGCGTTGAACACAGAGATATTAGCGTGGTCTTCGCCACCATATAGCGATTCACCGCCCTTACTGCTAGCGTTCAATATCACTTCATCGTCCTTGAAGTTTGTTTTCTTGATGTAAACCTTGACTCCGTTAGAAAGGGTCAATTCAGTGAAACCGAATTTTGCAGGAGCTTCCTTAACGATTGAGCCAGCCTTAGGCATTTCGCTCATCAAAGTCAAGTTAACAGCTTCTTCTGCAGGCTTTTCAGTAGGAGCAGCCTGAACTGCTTGAGCAACAGTCGCCATTTCGGCATCGCTCATCAACTTAACGCCTTCCTTGACAGGTCCTAAGTTAAGCACCACTAGATTCTTTCCGTTAAGGTCTATCATCTGCTTCATTGTTTGATTGATAGCCTCAACCGGCAACATTGGAGCCATAGCCTTGATTTTCTCGTACTCGTAAGCGATTCCGCTCATTGGAGTGTTGTGCAAGAAGTGGTCGATATAAATATCAGTATAAATGGCATTCTTTTGCTTATTGCGGTTAGTATAAGCCTTTTCAAGACGGCTTAGGTACTCATTGCGCGCACGGTCATATTCACCGGCAGTGAATCCGTGCTCAGCTATGCGTTTTAGCTCTGTAAGCACAGCTTTCATAGCCTCTTTGCCACCCTTATCGTTAACGTATGCTTGAACAGAAAGAGCGCCCTTGTAGCTAGATAGCAAATATTCATCGAAACCACCGCCTGCATTACCGAATGGAGCATCAGCCTTCATAGATATATCATTCAAGCGTTCGCTCAACATATAATCAGCCACACCAAACATGTAGTTCATTATGTATTGAGCATCGCTATTACGCATCTCACGTGGTAGAATATCATACTTTACGAAAGCCCACACAAGCTCTGCCGGCATTTCTTTGTCGGCGTAGCTTACAAAGATTGGCTTTTCGTTGTCAGGAACTGGGAAGTATTCAAACTTAGCAGGATTTTCTGGCATCTTGATAGGACCGAAAAGATTCTTAATCTTAGCTTCCATTTGATCAACGTCGATGTCGCCCACCACTATGATACCTTGAAGGTCGGGACGATACCACTTGTGATAATAATCACGCAACTCGCTGTACTTGAAGTTGTCGATAACGTCGATAAGACCTATTGGAAGGCGTTCGCCATACTTGCTGCCTGGATATAGGGTAGCGCCATGCTTCTCAATCATGCGTACGATAGCGCCTCCAAGTCGCCATTCTTCATGAATCACACCACGTTCCTTGTCTATTTCAGCATCTTCAAGCAAAAGAGCGTTAGCCCAGTCGTGAAGGATAAGAAGACAAGAGTCTACAACTGCCTCGTTGGCAGTAGGTACGCTAGTTATACGATAAACAGTGCGGTCGGTCGCTGTATAGGCGTTCAAGTCGTTACCGAACTTGATACCTTTAGATTCCAACCAAGTCACAATCTTGTTGCCCGGGAAATTCTTTGTGCCGTTAAAGCACATGTGTTCCAAGAAGTGGGCAAGTCCGCGTTGAGCTTCCTCCTCTTGCACCGAGCCCACCTTTTGAGCAATGTGGAAATCGACTTGATTTTTCGGGAACTCGTTATGACGGATGTAGTAAGTCAATCCGTTGTCAAGTTTACCCACGCGCACTGCCGAATCGGCAGGAGCCGCAGGTATCTGCATTTGCTGAGCGTTCATAGGCAAAGCAAGTCCTATCATAGCGACAGCAACGATTAAAAAACTGTAGATTTTCTTCATTTTTGAATTATTTTAAGTGTATTTCTGTTCTAATCCTCAAATAATCGCCAAAATTATACAATTTCTATAAAAAGAATGGCACTTTATCGTTAAAAACATCAAACGAGCCACTTAAAGCCATATTATCATTGTCGTAAAGCCTTAATTTTTAATATTAGACGAGCCGACACCCCAAAAAGTTGCATCCCCCGCAACTTTTTTCACAAAAAACGGCAAAATAGGGCTAATAATTCATGCCGAAATACCACAACGGAACAAACACGCCATGTCCTGACTCTATGTCGTCCCTCACAACAATTCCGTTAGGAATGCTCTCTATTTGCTTCTTACCCTTCTTTTTACCACCCACCTCAAATGTGTAGTCACCAATCTTGAAATCAGACTCCTTAGAGGATACAATATCATTATTGACCCTCATTTGATTGTAGAAGAAAGTTTCCCTTATATTTCCCACATCGGGATTACCGCCAGCCAGCACGTACATTAAGCTAGGATTGTCTATATAAACTTTTTCCACCTTGCCTAGCCCTCGCATTCCGCCAGTATTATCCCTTAATTGCCCTATCATTCCTGCTTTCTCCAAATATACCAAATAATCAGGAACATTATTCTTGCTCACACCTATTTCACCAGCTAAGTTGTCGGCATTAGGTTTATACGGGGCTAGTTGCGATATGATTGACAGCATCTGCTTCAACTTTCTTGCAGTTGCAGCTTTCATGTCGGCATACTGGGGTATATCGGTTTCTACCGTTTGCGACACCACTTGCTCCATACGTATTTCGAAGCCTCCCTCACGAGAAAACGGATAGTACCCACTTTTCAAGTATTCCCGAAATACAGGCAACGGATGTTTTAACTCGGGTATGTCTACTTTGTGAGATAACACATCGGCTAGGCTAAAAACTGGGGCTTTTATGTCATGGAACATTTCCAAATATTCCCTGAACGACAAACCTTGCATGTGATACATCAACGCGCGACGGCTTAAATCAGCCTCGCCCTTCTGAATATCCAGCACCGAAGAGCCTGTAAACACGATTTGCAAATCAGGATGCACATCGTATATCTGTTTCAATTCTCTTGACCAATCCTTATATTTGTGAACTTCATCTATATACAGCTGTTTGCCGCCCTCTTTCACAAAATTGTCAGCTAGGTCAACAAGCGTATTCTTTGAGAAAAACATATTATCGGCTGAAACATACAGGCAATCTTCCTTGTCACGCTGTTTCAATATATGTTGTTGCACCATAGTAGATTTTCCCACGCCCCTAGGTCCTGTTATTCCTATCATTCTGGAATTCCAGTCTATCGTGTAATACTTATACCTGATAAAGTTGTTCGGAGTGCGTTTAAGCACCTCGTTCATGTAAGAATAAAGCGAAATGTCTACCATAGCCGTAATGTTTTGTGCAAATGTAATAAAAAATCCCTCAATGAGGGAGATATTTCACAAAAAAAGCACTCTTTGAGGGATTTTTCTACGGCAACGCTATCGTAATTTCCATAAATAGGCTGAAAATAGGCACTTAGCCTATTCTAGGAAGCGCGCCACGCACATAGAACTTAATATAAAAAAGAAGGAAGCCGAGTTCGGCTCCCTTCCAAAAAAATATTTCTAAAAAATATCGAGAATGTTTCGACTATAGAGCAGTGAAACGCTTGATTTCCGGAGATTTAATCTTTTTACCTTTATCACCTACTACGATATAAGTGTAAGCGCGACCTATGTAAGTTGTCCAGTAGTCATTATTAACGATGATTTCTTTTGTTGCTCCCCCATCGTAAGAAATTGCGATGTCACAGTAGATTACTTCGTAACCAGAGCTGTTAGCAGCGGTACGGAACACGTTCATGCTGTACCAGTCAGTAGCCTCACCATATCCAATCCAAGCAGTACTATCTCTGTATTCACCCTTAGACTTGGTCTTAGCGTAATATTTAATTTTACCCGTTGTTGGGGTTCCATCTGATTCGTGGAAGAAGTTAAATAGGCGAAGACCAGCCTTGTTGCTGCCATATTCCAATGAATCAACCGCATCTTCATCTTGGATAGGAGCGCCAGGTTCCTCGATTACGATAGGATCAGCATCATAGCGGTCAACGAAGATATAGTACTTCTTGTCAGCTTTAAAGTCATATTGAACCGCACCACTATAAACTTTTGTAGTTTCATAGATAATTGAGTCAGCAGAGCCGTCCCAATTCTTCACAGGAGCACCAAGTTCGTCAAATTGAGGTTTAGAAGTTTCTGTCGCCATTGTGAATGCCATTTGTGAGCATGGATCGATGGTGTAGAAAGCACCTACTGTTCCTGAAGGCGCAAAATTATAAGGTGAAATCAAAGCAGAGTGGTTGTTGGTATGAGTGTATAACGTATCAGCCAACTCTCCATCATCATTCAAAGAATGTCCAACATACAAGTACTTAATAGCATTACTGCTTGATGACGACATAAGATTCATATTATATACTTGATATGAAACCTTTCCGGCAGACTCATACCAGTCGAACTCTACGGTTCGCTCTTCGCAAGATGTAGACATCAAGCTCACAGCCAAACCAAGAAATAAATATTTAACGTATTTCATAAATTTCAAATTTGTTTAATTAAACATACTTTACTATTCAGCGTAAATCGGAGCGTCTGGTTGGTTTCCCGGATAAGCAAACCAAGGCTTAGAGCAGTGATAGTTGTCGGCAGTTCCAGGGATTGGCAACAATGCTTCTAGCTTATGCTCATTCCATACATACTCTGAGTTGTAGCGTGGACGCACGCGGTAGCAAGGTGAACCTTGGTTCTTTTCGCTATAGCTTGAGTGGTCGCGTACAGCCGATGGAGCAAGGTAGTAACCCTTGAACACCTTTGTTGCGTCATCATCATGCTTTTGGTTGATAGTTGAATAATCCCAACCATTACCTAGAGAAGGATATTCGTTTGAGTATTCGATGTCGTAGTGATACTTACGTTGGTCAACCCATGCTTCTTGACCGCCCCAAGGATATAGAGCGACAAACTTTTGCATCATGATGTGTGACAACGAGAACTCGTCCATTGAAAGACCGCCCACGTAAGGACCTGCAAGATATTCGCTAGCGGCCGCGTTGAATTGAGCCTTAGTGATCTTGTCACCTTGATACCATCCATCAACAATCTTACCTGCAACGATGTGCCTAGCAGTAAAACTCATATCGGCAGCAACAGCAGTCTTGAATGCTTCGAATGCATCATTCTTGTTACCAGCAACGAAGTGAGCTTCAGCAACATCGAACATCATTTCTGCGTATGTGCCTAAGATATAAGGAGCGTTGTTGTTGAACAACCAGCGACCGTCACTAAAACGAGCCGTTGTGACAGAATAGCTTGTTTTTACGCCCCAGAAGTTTGAAACAACACCGTATGAACCAGTGGTACCGCTTGCGCTACCCCCGTAGTATACGAAGTTGCGGATTGAGTCCAATTCAACTTGTTGCTTAAGTTCACCATTTTCTTCATAAGTACCGTCAAGTGTAGATAGCTTAACAGCCATACGCGGATCCCAGTGACCAGTTTCGTTAACAAGAGTGTCGGTGACGATTTGCTTTTCAGCCAATTCATAGCCCCATTTAGTGCTAGCAGATGGGATTTTAGTCCAGTTTTCATCATATTTAGGCACTGTACCTGTCATAACTTGAACTGCCCAGTCGTATTGCCAATAAGTGTTACCTAGGTTGCCACGGTAGACACCCCAATAGTTGTTGTAAGATGAGTAAGCCGCATCAGCTCCACCACCGGCAACGGCAACTTCAGCATCATCGTCAGCAGAAGAGAATGCCTTAGCCGCAGCATCTACCAATTGTTGATAGTACTTTTCCTTAAAGTCGCTCTTCTTAGTAAGAGAAGCAAGGTTACGCACTATAACATAGTAACCGAACTTTTTCCACTTGTCGATGTCGCCACCGTAGATGAAGTCGTTACCAGCGATATAGTTTCTCAACAAGGTACTATCTTCCATTTCTAGATATTTGATACCTTCAGTAGCCCAATTACGCACGCTAGCGTAGATTTCATCTTGGTATTGGTAATCGAAAGATAGAAGACTAGTGTCGAACGCATTTCTTAGAGGAGCCTCACCATGATATTTAGTAAGCACGTCCCATGAGTAAGCCTTCATAATAAGACCTATACCAGCCAAGTGCCAGTTTTCAGCCTCGATAGATTGGTTGATCATATTCTCAAGGTTCATACCTTGTTCCCAATAAACCATACGCCAAATAGCGCCACCCGAGTCTGAACCTGCATAATATGAGTGGTCGCGGAAGGTACCATAAGTAGAAGATGACGTTCCCCACATTTGCGTAATTACGTTAGCAACATGGTTGTCAGCATAGATGTCGTAGTAGCCTTGTTGAATACCCGCCAAGTATAGATAACCCTCTACATAGTCTGGAGCATCAACGTTTTTGTTAACATCTAGGTAATCGTCACAGCTTGCCGCTCCGAAGCCTAACAATGCTGCTGAGATTAATGTCAATATTGAATGTTTTTTCATTGTTTTCTTCATTTTAAGTTAGAGGAATTAGAATGTTACGCTCAAACCACAAGTGTAAGTACGTGGACTAGGAAGACCCCAGTTGTCAATACCCATACCGCCAGAACCACCGGCCGCAGCCGACATTGAGTTACCCACAGGGTTAACACCTGAGTAGTTAGTGATAGTGAACAAGTCGTTACCTGCTACGAATACATTAGCTCTAGAGATAAGACCGTTTGACCACTTAGATAGGAATTCGCTTGGTATGTTATAATTCAAGCGGATTTCCTGACAACGAACATAGTGGATACCGTCTTCAATCCAGTCTGCCATCATACCGTTACCGGTGTAAGATGTAGCAGTGCGCGGGTTGTAAGCGATAGTCGAATAGTGAGGAGTAGCCGAGTTTTCAAAACCATCCTTTAGGACACCGTTGAAAATCTTTGAGCCGGACTCACGTTGTTCTACTGATTCCCAACTGTAACCACGAGTCATCATGGTATATTCAGTAGCATTTGCTATTGTAGCATCTATAACACCTGAGAATACCGCGCTTAGACGGAAGTCCTTATATTGAACTGAAGTGGTGATTCCGTAGCGGACTTTTGGCTCGCGGTCGCCGGCGTATACCCATTCGTTGGTGTTTAGGATTGGAAGACCTGTCGTTGGGCTGATTAAAGCAACGCCGTCTTTATTGCGTTCAAAATCGTAACATGTCATAGATGTGATAGGATATCCCACCTTGATACCGTTACGAGAGTTACCCATAACCCAAGTATAAGCGTTGTAGTATTCGTCTACGCCTTCAGGAAGGTAAGTTACTTCAGAACCGGTGTGAGATGCAGTCACGCCAACGTTC
>CAZSHA010000013.1:0-39151 GCA_964606575.1 uncultured Muribaculaceae bacterium
GACCTTGGTAAGCTCCTGAAGCATTTTGCTTATCTTCTGGCAAGAACTCACGGGTGAAAGTAGTTAGAGACCAAAGGCGACCTTGGTATTCCACCTTATCATCTGATGCCAAGGTGACAGATAGGTTCAGTTCATCGAAAACAACGGTATCTCCAACTTTTAATCCAATCATGTGGAACTTGAAGGCTAGCTTCTGTACCCTGCATTCATTCTCTTTGCTGTCTGCTTCTATCTTCTTGTCCGTAGATTCCAGTAGCAAGTGCAAAACTACAACAAAAGATTATAAAAGTCAACCGTAGGTGAAGAGAAATTTAATTTCTTGCGAGGTGGAAACACCAAATTTCAAGTGCTAAAAAAGGAAGCTGCATCGTATAACTTAATAACGACACAGCCTCTGTTTGCAGATTGTTTTAATATTCAGGGTTTATAGTCTGCAATTCTTCTTGATATCAGAAGGTATTGCTTCTTTGTTTACTAAGATGCTAAGCGTTTTTGCAAGGAAATATGCTTCAGATACGTATATGAAGCCATCATATACTTGGTTAGTGTCCCATGAGTTTTGAACTTTGTAGAACTTGTTTCCATCTTGGTCTACAGCCGAACCTACAATTACCATACCGTGATCGTCGGTTGTCTTGTGGTTGTCAAACCATTCTTGTCTTAGCTCTTGTGTGATTTCTGTTTCTGGAACGTAGCCTTTAAATTCATATCTTTCTTTCTCACGGTCTTTTTCCGACAATTTTGTCCAGCGAGCTAGTTCTGTGCCTTCTAGGCTATCAGCTACTTTCTCGGCAGGCATAAGGGCAACACCTTTTTTCCATTGCCATCCCTTTTCGCTCACGTCGGCAGCCCAAGCCACGGTATAACCGTTTTTGATAGCGTTGTCGACGATAGCTTTAAGTTCGTTCATCTTGACGTTGTAAGAGTGACCCCAAATCCAGTTATCAGCAACTTCAAGAGCGAATTTTTCATAGAATGGGTGATGGGTGAATGATGTTACAGCCGCATAATCGTCAAGGTTTATACCTAGGGAAGCTGCATAAGTTTGAGGGGTGTATTCTTTTCCCTCGTGAGTGAATTTCTCAGGAACCTTTCCAAGGTAAGCGTCAAGAATACCATCTAACCCTTTGAGCCATGCTGTAGTATATTTGTCTTTCCTGCGGCTTTCTATAGCTTCGATATATCCGATAAGACCCGCTACCATTTCGTAGTGGTCGTGTTTCTTTTCTCCGTATTCAAGACCTCCGTATACTTCTTCAGGAACCATGCCATAACGTTTCCATATATAAGGTACATCCAAATGGCTGCCGCCTTGGTTGAAATGAACCTGTCCATCGGTGCGGATGTATCTGTCGGCTTTCTCGTGATAACATTGGTAAACCACATACATTTCAGAAAGGTTAACTTCCTTTCCAGTCTTCTTCAAAATCTCGTTTTCAAAAAAAGTATTTGCTGAAAAGCACCAGCAAGTACCTGTTTTGTTTTGGTTGGTGACTGGAGTGGTTTTTGCTACTTTGATGTCGGTAAATTTGAATCCTGTACTGTCAGCATCTACAATCTCTTGGGCCATAGCAGAAAAACTGCTAGCTGAAGCAATAGCGATAGCGCTTAATAACGTAAGTTTTTTCATTATCTATAATGTTTTGAATGATTATCTATGTGCAAATGTAATAAAAATAAGTGTAATATGCCTTTTTTTCAATATAATAGTGCTATAAGAATATCAAACTTTAAAAAAACTGAACGCCATAAAAGAATGTTTTAAATTAAGAGTTTTAATCAATATAAAATAGTTAATTTTGCAATAAGATAATGTAAAATATAAAATATTAATTGTATGAGAAATTTATTATGTTTGGCACTAGGTGCCGCATTATTATTTGGAACAACTGGTTGCGGTTCAATTCAGAATGCGAGCAACACCACTAAAGGTGCTGTGATAGGAACGGCGGGCGGTGCTGCCATAGGTGCTGGTATCGGAGCATTGATAGGAGGTGGCAAGGGTGCTGCTATTGGCGGTGTGTTAGGTACAGCCGCTGGAGCTACTGCTGGTGTTCTTATCGGTAAGAAGATGGATAAGCAAAAGGCCGAATTGGCACAGATTGAGGGTGCTCAAGTGGAAACTGTTACAGATGCTAATAATCTTCAAGCTATTAAAGTTACTTTTGATAGCGGTATTTTATTTGCTTTCAATAAATCTGATTTAAGTTCTGCAGCAAAACAATCTTTGAGCGAGTTTGCCCAATCACTAGTAAATAATCCTTCAACAGATGTAACCATTTGTGGTTATACCGATAATGTGGGTTCTTACGAAGCTAATAAGAAAGTTTCTAATCAACGAGCATTAACTGTACAACAGTATTTAATGGAATCGGGCGTACCTACTAACCGTATGACAGCACAAGGTTTCGCTTGGGACAATCCTGTTGCAAGCAACGATACAGAGGCTGGTCGCGCACAGAATCGCCGTGTGGAGATTTACATTACCGCAAATCAAGAAATGGTGAACCAAGCCAATGCTGGAACTTTGCGATAACAAAGAAACATTAGATAAATTATTAAATGAGTATAAAATCACATCAAGAAATTTTCTTGGTGTGGTTTTTTTTAAGAACTTTATAACATATTTCTAAACCAAAGTGACATTTTATAGTCTAATCACAAAAAAGAGAAAGAATGGCATTGATAAGAATTAAAAATATAGCTATAGGTATTGTGTTATTGATTCTTGTTGCTGGTTGTAGCACATGGAGCAATACCTCGATAGGTTCGTTTCTAGGCACTATAGGAGGAGCTATAGTTGGTGCTGGCGTGGGCGGAGCTTTGGGCGATGAGGAAGGTGCAGATTTAGGTGCTCACATTGGGTCTACGCTTGGATATGTGGCTGGTGGGGCTATAGGTGCTGAAGCTGATGCGAAAAAAGCGGAAAAGCAGTATAAGGCTCAACAGCAAGCCGAATCATATTATTTTGTTGATGAAAAAACAGGGAAACGTTATAAACGTATAAGCCGTAATAATGATATTATATTTTCTTCAAGAAGTTCTGAACTGGATGCTGAATCGGTATCGGCGTTGAGAGAAATCGCTAGAGATTTGAAGAAAACCAAAGGTGATATTTATATATATGGTAGCACCGATGATATTGAAAGCAGAGGGTATTGCATGCAACTTTCGGAAGAAAGAGCGAAAGTTGTAGCTGGCTTTTTGTCGGTGATGAAAGTTGACCAGTCACGAATGAAGATTGTTCCGTTAGGGGATTCAAGTCCGTTAGCTGATAACTCCACGATGGATGGACGTGCAAGGAATCGGTGTGTGGAAATTTATGTGGAGATTAAATAAATCATATAATGAAGAGTGAGAAAAAGCCGATGTGAGATTTGCATCTTTTTCAAAGATACCTTACTTTTGTAAGAGTGATTAATAAATGTGATTGCTATGGGAAAACTTCGTCTACATCATTTTGATATGCTCAAAGGCTTAGCCATATTTATGGTTGTTATGGGGCATGTCTTGACGATGTGTATACGAGATATTGATAATGCTGTGGTTTTTAAGTTTGTTGAAAGGACGCACATGCCCATTTTCTTTTTTATAAGCGGATATTTTTCATATAAATTATTGGAAAATGGAAAGTTGGCAGTTCCTGGCATAATGGCTAGGGTAAAGCAACTTTTGATTCCTTTTTTTGTGGTTAGCCTATTATGGGTATATTATTTTCCGCATAGCGGTTTGCAAAGTCCGTTCGATTCTACCTGGCTGGGACTTTACAGCAGTGTTGGGAAAAATGGCTATTGGTTCACCTTGTGCTTGTTTGAAATTATCATATTGTATAGTGCTATTGTGCCATTGCTGTCAAGGATGAAGAATTTACCATGTCGGATTTTGCTGATATTGGCGGTTTGGGCTGTGATGGGATGGCTTTCTGATTGCGGTGCTATAAGTAGATGGCTAGGATTGCCGCTAGTATTTGAATTCTTTCCCATATTTATGTTTGGCGTGATAGCAAAAAGCGAAGTTGATAAATTTGACAGAATAACGGCAAGTTCCCGCTGGATTACTGTTTCTATGATATTGGGTGCTTGTTTTATGTATTATGCATGTTGGGCTTGGGAGTTCCCATTTCCGTATTATTGTGTGTATATAGCAAAGGTTGTGCTATATGTATGCGTTGTTATTGTTGCAGTTGCGGTGGTGAAACCGTGGAGCGAGAAAGCGTTTGCAGAGAAACCTAACGGAAGCCCGATAGCTCGTCTGTGGAAATATTTAGGCTCGCAGAGCTTGGCGATATATCTATTGCATTATTTCTTTTTATTCCCTTTGTCGGAGTTGAGAGAACCGTTGGCGCGAATGAATTTAGGGTTTGTGCCTACGTTTGTGGTATCGGCTTTTTTTGCGGCATTGATAATCACTATCACACTTGGCGTGAACTATGTGATATGTCATAGTAAGTTGTTGGCTTTGGTGCTGACTGGAAAAGTGAAATAAATAATTATAAAATAACAACAATATGAATAATTTTAAGGCTATTAAAGATGCACTATTGCTATTGGTAATGTGTTGTATGGCAATCTCAGCTAGTGCTGAAGAAAAAAAAGAATTGAGGTATGTTAATGCTCTAGAATATAGGATGATTAACAAAGGATTTGATAACACGCTCACTCCTTATACTCGTATTCCTGCTTATTTGAAGGATAGTATAATGAAATACCCTAAGCGTGAGGCTCTATGGGATCGTAGCAGGAATAGTAGCGGTATCGCGATTCGTTTCGCTTCAAATTCAGAGCGTATCGGTATCCGCTATAACCTAACATGGAACTTCCACATGGCACACATGGCTGATACAGGTATAAAAGGTACTGACTTATATATCATGAACGATGACGGTAAGTGGGAATATGTAAATACCAACCGCCCTTATAAGAAGGATTCTATTCAGACAAAGATTTATGCTGATGGGCTTCCTACTGACGGAATGCGTGAATATATGATATATTTGCCGTTATACGATGGTGTTAACTGGATGGAAATAGGTGTTGATAGTGCTTCGGTAATTCAAAAGCCTATATTGAATAATCCACGTAAGGAGAAGAAAGTCGTATTTTATGGAACAAGTATTTTGCAAGGTGGATGTGCAACCCGCACCGGTATGGTGGCAACAAGTATGATTCAACGTGATTTGAACGTGGAGTGCGTAAACCTAGGTTTCAGCGGTGAAGGCAAGATGGATAACTTCATGGCATTGGCTATGGCTGAAATACCTGATGTAGTGGCATACGTATTAGACCCTATCCCGAACTGTACTAAAGATATGTGCAAAAATTTGACTTACGGATTTGTGAAAACTTTGCGTGAAAAGCGTCCAGATGTGCCTATTATTATGGTAGAAGGACCTATGTACAGCTACACCAAATACGATAAATTCACAAAGAACTATCTAGCTCAAAAGAATGACGAATATCGTAAGAACTATGAGAAATTGAAAGCAGAAAATCCTAAGAATCTTTATTATGTTACTTGTGAGGGCTTGAGCGGATATGATAATGAAGGAACAGTTGACGGAATTCACTTTACCGACATCGGTTTCCGTGCTTATGCCGACAAACTTAACGCAGTCCTAAAAGATATAGTGAAATAGTCAAATACTAATGGATTCTTTTAAGGAGATAAAGAGTAAGCATTATATACAGAATCTTATAGAAGAGGGCGAACATGAGCATCAGGATTTTAAGTTTAAAATTTCTGATGCTCGTAAAATAGCCCGTAGCATATCGGCTTTCGCTAATAATAGCGGAGGCCATTTGCTTATTGGCGTAAAAGATAACGGAAAGGTAGTAGGGGTAGAGAGCGATGAGGAGGTGTATATGATAGAGCAGGCAGCGACAATGTATTGTCGTCCGGAACAACAGGTGAAGTGCCAAACTTATCGTGTTGGGGGGAAAAGCGTGCTTAAAGTTGATGTGTTGCCAGCTGATGTGAAACCAGTGCAGGCACAAGACGATGATAAGAAATGGAAGGCTTATTATCGTGTGGCTGATGAGAATATATTAGCAAGCTCATTGCATGTGAAGGTGTGGAAGGCAATGCAAAAAGAAACTCCCTCTCTAATAAGTTTTACAGAGAAGGAGCATATACTGGTTGACTATTTGACCGATAAGGATGAAATCACATTGGATGAATACATGAAATTGGCTCATGTTTCCAAAATGTCGGCTGAACAAACAATAGTCAAGTTATGTGCCATGCGGGCATTAACTATACGCTATCATTCTGGTAGCTGCTTGTTAGTGTTGAACTCTAAAGAATAATTGTTATGATTTTTTAGGGTTTCTTTCGGTTATAAGGCCGTTATGATAAGCGTATAGAAGTTTGTTCAAGTCATCTATTTGTTCTTGTAGTACTTTACCTATATCGGTATCTTTCACCATCATACGGTGAAGACTCATTTCCACTATTTGTGTGGTAGACTTAATGTCGTGTCCCTCTTTCACGGCTTGTTCTATCGAGGTGTATGGTTCGTGTTGAACTAATTGGAAACCTCTAGAGTGATATACCAGAGTATAGCCGGCTATACCGGTTTTCGGTTGATACGCCTTAGAAAATCCGCCATCAATAACCATCATTTTTCCGTTGGCTTTTATGGGTTGTTCTCCTTTTAAAGTTCTTACTGGAACGTGACCGTTTATGATGTGCCTATGAGAGCCTGTTACCCCGAATTCGTCTAGAATCATGTCGCAGATGTCCTCTCTATCTCGCAAAAGGTAGTAATATCCCTTGGTTTCTTTTTGGGCTTCCTTATTGTCGATGAAGTAGCTTTCAAATGTTGCCATTTTGTCTTTGTCGAATGCAGGTGAATTTTTCCCGCACCATAAATACCAAGCATAATCGAGGGCATATAGGTAGTGGTCGTCTTGGTTGTCGTTGAAATAAGCCTCCCTTAACAATTCTCCGACTTTGCGTAGAAGCTTTTCGCCTTTATATGGAGTGCCCTCGATATATACATCTTTCAACGTACCGTCTTCGTTGAGTGGGATAGAAGCATGATACAAAAGATTGGAATTCATGACGGTGTAGATGCAGCCGTTGCGGAACAAACATAACATGTGCCGTTTCATCTTCTCGCTGCTGACGAACGAATTGTGTATCTTGCTCACCACTTCTTCTTCCTCTTTTGTTAGGGAGTATGGGGAATCGGGGTCTATTGTTGGAAAATTATTGTCAGTCAATTCATACTCAATGCCGTTTAGCGTGATTGTTCCCTTGCCATAGTCTATGCGATGCAGTAACAAACGGTCTTCCATCTCAAAGTCGGGACGGCGGTTTATTATTTCAGCTTCTAACTTAAATTGTATGATGCTTATAGCCTTGTGCATCTGTGCTATCAGTTTAATTGTCTTGTCGCTGTATGGGTTGTTGTCTTTGTCGACTTTAGGCATGAATTGTATGCAGTCGTCATCGGCATAAGTTTCCATTGCGAAAGTGGCAAGAGGTAGTATATTTATACCGTAGCCGTCTTCTAGTACCGATTGGTTGGCATATCTAAGCGCAAGCCTTAACACATTGGCTATACAGCAATCATTTCCTGAAGCCGCACCCATCCACAGAATGTCGTGATTGCCCCATTGAATGTCGAAATTATGATAGTTGCATAAAATATCCATAATTTTGTCGGGACTTGGACCACGGTCGAAGACATCACCGAGTATATGCAAGTGGTCTATTACCAAGCGTTGAATCAGCTGGCTCATAGCAATTATGAAATCATCGGCACGGTCGGTTGATATAATAGTCCTTACAATGACATCTACGTATGCTTGTTTATTAGGTTCCATAGCACTTTCGTGGATAAGCTCTTGTATGATATAAGAGAAGTCTTCTGGAAGAGCTTTACGCACTTTGGAACGTGTGTATTTTGACGAAACGTTGCGGCACACCATCACTAAACGGTTGATAGTGATAAAATACCAGTCATATAGTTCTTCCTCATGATACTCTTCTTTCACTAGCTCTAATTTTTGCTCTGGATAGTAAATCAGAGTGCAAATTTCTTTCTGTTCCCTTTGGCTTAGCGTGTCACCGAAAATTTCACGTACCTTTCGTTTTATAGTTCCTGATGTGTTGCGTAACACGTGTTGGAACGCCTCGTATTCGCCATGTAGGTCGGCTAAGAAATGCTCGGTGCCTTTGGGCAGATTCAATATTGCTTCAAGGTTGATGATTTCGGTGCTTGCGGCAGCTATCGTGGGAAAACTGCGTGACAAGAGTTGCAGATATTTTATATCGCTCAAAACCTCTGCTGTTTTAGGTATATGATTGGTTATTTGTTTCATCTGTGCGGTTTTTTAATGTTATTTTTATTCCTTTGGGTATGTTAGGTTTGCCTCTTTTAGGTTATCAAGCACTTCCGTTAGGAATTTTTTTGCTTCCCATTTTGCCATTGGTAGATTGTTGAGTGTATAGTTGCCACAGTCATGAGCATTAGCTCCGGGTATCTCTCCTTCAAAATTGCTAATAAAAGTGAATGTTTCTTTCATTAAGTCTATTATGTCGCTCGACTCTAAATCTCCTTCAATGATGAGGTAATTGCCAGTGCAGCAACCCATAGGACCCCAATAGACGATACGCTTGCTCCATGCGGGATGATTACGTAGGAAGGTTGCTGCCAAATGCTCTATCGTGTGCAATGCATCTTGATGTAGTGCAGGCTCACGGTTTGGCTCTTTCATCCGAATGTCGAATGTGGTTACAACATCACCGTTAGGTAGCTTGTCTTTCCTTGATACATATATACCACGCAATAGGGTGATGTGGTTTATGGTGAAGCTCGCAATTTTTTCCATAGTTATGTAGTGAGTTGCGTTATTTAATTTGCATTAGTAAGTCCTTTACAAGGTTGAATGTGTGTGCAGGTGCATCTTGCCAGAAGTCGTTGTATTGAGCAGTGTTATCTTTGGATGCACCAGGTGAGTCGCTTATTACTCGCATTACCAAGAATGGCGTTTTTCTCAAATGGCACACTTGTGCTATCGAAGCCGATTCCATATCAACTGCAAGAGCTTGCGGGAACGCCTTTTGTATAGCTTGCACTTCCTCGATAGATGCGATGAACTTGTCGCCTGAGCAAATAAGTCCTCGTTTTATGTCGTGACGTGTAGGAATTAGGTTGATATATCGTTTGTCGCTTTCAAAATATAAAGGGTAGCCTGAAGCCTCGCCGTATTCTGTGCCAGGACCGCACCACACATCGTGATAAGCTATTGTGCTTCCCACAATTACATCCATGATGTGTGCTTCTTTAGAAGCACCTCCAGCCACGCCTGTGTTGATTACGAGCTTAGGGGCATAATGGTTAAGCAAGGTGAGAGTGCCTATAGCTGCGTTCACTTTGCCTATACCGCATTGCATTGCTACAATGTCGTTTTCTCCTATTTTACCGGAATAGAAGGTGAAACCGTCGATAGATTCAGTTTTCGTGTCGGTCAGTAAAGGAAGAAGCAAGTTAAGCTCTTTGCTCATTGCTACTAGTATTGCTATTGTCATATATTGTTCCTTTTGTTGTTATAAATTTTGCTACAAAAATAAGAATTTATTACTTTTACGGCAAACTAATGAATTAAATAGACGTGTTGCCAAAGATAATAATAGATGAACGTATAAAATCGGTCTGCCCAGAACTGCGAATCGGTCTGATAAGAGCGCGGGTGAAGAATTGCGAAACATCGTCGGAATTATGGACGGAAATAGAACAGGAGTCAAAGGCTATAATCGAAAATTATGAGCTTTTGGGCATTAATAAGCGTCCTGCTGTGGCTCAAACTAGGACTTTGTATCGAGCATTAGGGAAAGATCCAAACCGTTATCGTGTGGCTAGTGAGGCATTGTGCCGCAGGGTTATTAGAGGCTTGGGATTGTATCGTATTGATACGCTGGTTGATATGATAAATCTGGTGTCGATGAAAAGCGGATATGCGATAAGCGGTCTTGATGCTGATAAATTGGCTGGTGATACGCTCACTATGGGTGTGGGTGAGGAAGGTGAAATTTATCATGGGATAGGGCGCGGCATTTTGAATATAGCTGGTATGCCTGTTTATCGAGATGCTTTAGGTGGTGTAGCCACTCCTACGAGTGATGAAGAACGCACCAAGATAACTATTGACACTCGCATGTTGCAGATGAATATCAATGGGTTCGGTAAAGAAATGGCTATGGAGGAAGCTGTGGACTGGAGTGTGAGATTATTGCAAAAGTACGCATCGGCAACCGAAATAGAAACCGAGATTATATAATTTATTATAAAGAAGAAAAAAGTCTTTATTAACTAGGCTAATTAGTTTTACCATGAAGATATTAAGGACATATTCGGAGAATCCTAACGACCGCTATCTTGATATGGCGGTAGAGGCATTACGAGATGGGGGTATAATAGTTTATCCGACTGATACGCTTTATGCGTTAGGTTGTGATGCTATGAATAATCAGGCTATAGAACGAATTTGCAAGTTGAAAGGATTGAAAAGCGATAAGACAAACTTGTCGATAATCTGCAAAGATATTTCGCAAGTGGCTGAGTATGCCAAATTCGGCAATTCGGAATTTAAGTTGTTGAGGAGTAATTTGCCTGGTCCTTTCACGTTTATATTGCCATCATTGTCTAAGTTGCCGAAAGCGTTTAAAGGACGTAGGACCGTGGGGGTGCGTATACCCGATAACAAGATAGCTACTTTGCTGGTTGAAAAACTGGGAAATCCTATAATGACGGCATCGGTGGATTATGACGATGATGATTATGGTTGTGAACCGGAACTTATTGCACAGCATTATGCCGACGGGGCTGTTCTTATAATAGATGTCGGGCGTTTGGGACTAGAACCGTCCACTATAGTGGATTGTACCGATGGCGAGCCAGAAATCATCCGATATGGAAAGGGCGAGCTTCGGTGAGTGTGTTTTTTGGCATGTAAAAAATAAATAATTTTTTGAAATAATAGATTGAAAAATTTCTCCAATATTGAATTATAGATTAATTTTGTATCATTATAAAAAGTATAAATTTTAAACGTTTTAAATAAACTTATTATGTCAAAAGTTACAGTTATCGGCGCTGGTAATGTGGGCGCAACAGCTGCTAATGTTTTGGTTCTAAGCCAAATTGCAGACGAAGTAGTTCTTCTTGATATTAAAGAAGGCGTATCAGAGGGTAAAGCAATGGATATTATGCAAACAGCTAATATCCTTAAAGTTAACACAGTACTTACTGGCGTGACAAACGACTATGCTAAGACAGCAGGTTCTGATGTGGTTGTTATCACTTCAGGTATTCCTCGTAAGCCGGGTATGACTCGTGAAGAGCTAATCGGTGTGAATGCTGGTATCGTGAAGAGCGTAGTAAGCAATGTTATTGCTCACTCTCCAAACGCAGTTATCGTTTGTGTAAGTAATCCAATGGATACAATGACTTACTTGATTCACAAGACAAGCGGTCTTCCAAAGAATCGTATCATCGGTATGGGTGGCGCATTGGATAGTGCTCGTTTCCGTTACTATTTGACTCAAGCTCTAGGAGCTAACGTTAACGATGTTGACGGTATGGTTATCGGTGGTCACGGTGACACTACAATGATTCCTATGAAGCGTCTTGCTACTTATCGTGGTGTGCCAGTAAGCACTCTATTGGAAAAGGATGTTCTTGACAAGATTGCTGCTGATACAATGGTAGGCGGTGCTACTCTTACAGGTCTTCTTGGAACAAGTGCATGGTATGCTCCAGGTGCAGCGGCAGCTCAAGTAGTTAAGGCTGTCCTTCACAATGAGAAACTTCTTCTTCCATGCAGCGCATTGCTAGAAGGCGAGTATGGTCATAGCGATGTTTGCGTAGGTGTACCTGTTATTCTAGGCAAAGAGGGTATCGAAAAGGTTGTAGAAATCGAGCTTACTGAAGATGAGAAGGCTCTATTCGATGCTAGTGTAGCAGCTTGTAAGAAGACTAATGCGGCTCTAGAAGGTGCTTTGAATTAATCATAGTTTTTTATAAGGATTAATAATAATGGGCTGTTCGCACGCTTGAAGTGCGGACAGCTTTTTTCATACTATTTTATGTATTTGGAAATGAGCGAAGATAGTTGTATCTTTGTCTAAATGAATAATAATTAAATGCACAAGATATGAAATACATTGGAAAACTTTTGACTGTTGCGACAGTCGCAATTATGATGGTGGGATGTGGCGGAAACGCTAAGACTGAAAAATCTGTTACTGAGGAAAAAGTGGATACGGCTTTGTCGGTTATCAAGGAACTCGAGGATAATGATACTCTAGTGAGTACTGCAGAGGAAAGACCTTGTGTCATAGATTTTTACGCTACTTGGTGTGGTCCATGCAAACAATTAGCTCCTATAATGGAGAAAATGGAAGAAAAATACGGTAAAGATATTCTTTTTGAGAAAATCGACGTGGATAAGAATCCAGTGTTGGCAAAAGATTATGAGGTGGAATCAATACCGACTTTAATTTTCATGAAGCCAGATGGCACTTACGAGAAAAAGGTGGGTTTGATGAGTGAAAGTGATCTTGAGGTAGAAATAATGAAACTTCTATAAGAAGCCGTTTTTCTTAAGTGAAATCTAATAAAGCTCCGTTGCTGGTGTATGCCGCAGTGGGGCTTTTATGTTTTTTGTTGTTAAAAAAAATAAAAAAACTATGTGTATTGTTTGAATTTTACCGATAAAATTCATATATTGTGGCAGTGTAATATTAATCAACAATTTTAAATCGAAATAGCTATGAAAGAGATTAATGGCGTTATCAGAGAAGACGGTGATGTTGTGTGGGTAGGCAGTCTTACGTTAGTTCGCTACGAGCGGAGAGGGGGATATTGGTATAAGGTTACTACTACCACGGGTAGTTAAACTTTTTAGTGTGGAGTTTAGTAAAAAATGATAATAATTTAAAAGGAGGTGAGTATGAGAAGTTTTAGGTTGCTTAACTTGCGGTATATTTTTTCGTTGGTTTTTGCTTTGTTCTCATGCGTTTATGTTTCGGCGCACGATTTTGAAGAGAACGGCTTGTACTATGACATTATTCGTGATGGAAGCGGTGTTTCTGTGGTGGTTGGCAGAGAATATTTGAGGGGTGGAGATATTCGTTCCCTTTTCGCAACAGGAAATGTTAGTATCCCGGCTAGAACACAAGAAGGTTATAAGGTTGTCAAGATACGTCCAGGAGCTCTTTGTGCAGCGTTAAGTGTGTCAATCCCTTCTACAGTAAAAACTATAGGAGAAGTGTATGTGGAAACAGAGCATTGGTCTGGGTTTACTTTTGTGGGGACGTCGTGTATGAGAACCATAGCTGTTGATCCTGCAAATCCGGTGTTTGACTCTCGTGGAGGATGTAATGCTATTATCAGAACTGCGGATAATGTGCTGATAGCCGGCAGTAGCAGTACGGTGATTCCTGGCGATGTCACTGGTATAGCAGCGAATGCGTTTGTGGGTAACGAATTGTTAAAGAAGGTAGTTATCCCGGATTCTGTAACATATATAGGCAATGAGGCGTTTAGAAATTGCACCGGGTTGGTAGAGGTTGTGCTGCCCGAAAATTTGGATAGCATAGGAGATTACGCTTTCTCCGGCTGTACTAAGTTGACTAGTATCAAGTTGCCTGAAAAATTGACAAGCATAGGAGAAGGTGTATTTGACGGCTGTACTAGCCTTACCGACATTGAGTTGCCCAAGGCATTGAATAATATAGGAGATTATGCCTTTAGAGGGTGTACTAGCTTAACAGGCGGCATGCAATTTGAGAACTTGTCAAAAATAGGGAAAAAAGCCTTTTATGGGTGTGCTAGCCTAGAAAGTGTAGCACTTCCAAAAGAAATGACGAATATTGAAGAAGGAGCTTTTTATGGTTGTAAAAGTTTGAGGAATATATCATTGCCAGATAGTTTGGCAAACATCGGTGCATACGCATTTTATGAATGTGCGGGATTGGAAGAGATAGAACTTTGTGGCGGTGTGGCGATTGGTTCATCGGCTTTTGCCTATTGTGAAGGACTAATGAAAGTGGCCTTTGTTGCCAATAATGATGCGAAAGAGGGTTCAGCACGTATAGGTGATAATGCGTTCCTTGATTGTGTGAGTCTAAAAGAGGTGCATCTGTCGAAGTGTGTTGACCATATTGGAGAGCTGGTGTTTGAGGGTTGTAATAACTTAAAGCGTATCGTGGTTGAAGAGGGAAACAAGAATTATGATTCCAGAGATAACAGCAATGCC
Source organism: uncultured Muribaculaceae bacterium (assembly GCA_964606575.1). Taxonomy (GTDB): domain Bacteria; phylum Bacteroidota; class Bacteroidia; order Bacteroidales; family Muribaculaceae; genus RGIG4576. The sequence goes on from CAZSHA010000013.1 coordinate 14,268, forward strand.
GTGATAAGAACGCTTGAAGAGGTGGAACCGGCGAGCGGTGACACAATCCGGCAAGATGAGGTGTTTATAGGCTGTAAGGGAACTGTTATCCCCAAGAGCGTGTCGGTGATAGGGGCTTATGCGTTCAGTGGAGATTTTACTAACGTTGCCATACCCGAATGGATAACGGAGATTAAAAAAGGAGCTTTCAATAAATGCTGGAATATTACTACTGTATACTCTCATTCAAAAACACCTCCAATGGTATATCTAATGTCCGGTGGTGCTAATAGCTTTTATGAATGGGATACGGTGAAGCTGTTTGTTCCAGTTGGATCAAAGTTCTCTTATAGTAATCCGATGGTTGATTGGTGCTTGTTTGGCGATATTGTGGAGTGGTCTAAAATAACTCCTATGCCAGGCAGTGATGGAGTAGTTGTGTACGATACGTCGTCGATAGATGAAATTGAGATTGACGATGTCTTGGGTGATGATGGAGAGGCTGCGGAGTATTACAATTTGCAGGGGGTGAAGGTGTTGAATCCGGCTAATGGAGTCTTCATCAAGAAGCAAGGCGGAAAAACTACGAAACTGGTGTTATAGGCTAGTACATCCCTTTGGAGATTGATGATAAGTGAAAGAGCCGTTTGTTCCTTAATGTGGAATAGACGGCTCTCTTGTTAGTGGTTATATGGTGGCAAGGGTGATGCGTACCCGCTTGTTTTTAATCTTGAGATGTGATATGCGTTGAAGGATGTCTTTTGCTTTGCTTGCTGGGACAGCCACAAGGGCGTAGTGGTCGTGAATGGCAATCGTACCGATTTCTTTGCCGTCGATGCCTCCATTGTTGCTTATGAAGCCTACGATGTCGCCTCGTGATATTTTTTCTTTTTTACCGGCTTGAAAGAATAGAGTAGAGCAGGGCGCGGAAAGTTGCATCGCGGCATTTTCCTTGATGTCGAATTTGCCGTCGAATACGACATATTCGGGTATTCGGTCGGAGGAGTTTACTAGCACGTAGACATTTCCTGTTGCATCGACACGTGCTGTTCTACCATTGCGGTGCGTGTATATTTCTTCAGAAGTAGGCGTATGATAGTGAATAATGCTTTTGACTTCTGCGATGTCAAGACCTCTAGAACCTAGATCGGTAGTGACCATAATCGTATATGAGCCATTATTGAACATGGCGATAGCCTTTTCTCGGTCGATCTGGTCGAGCCCTCCGTGATAAACGCCTGCTGGCACATCGTTTTCTTTTAAGAAATTGTAAATGCGTTCTACTGCATCACGATAATTGGCAAATACTATAGTTCTGCCATCTGGCAGGTTCTTCAATAGTTTCAGAAGTGATTGTAATTTGTCTTTTTCGTCGGAATTGACACGTAACACGGTAGTGCGTTGGTCTAATTCTGCTTTGTCGTTGCGGAAATCCACAAATTGTGGATTGTGTATTCTGACAAATTCAGGTATATCATCAATATCGGTAGCCGATGTAAGGTAACGTTTGCTCAAATTGGGCATACGCTTTAATATTTTTTTCATTTCGTCATGGAATCCCAATTCCAATGATTTGTCAAACTCGTCAAGCACAAGAAGACGTGTTGGGTATACGTCGATGTGATTACGGTTGATGTGGTCGAGCAGCCTGCCTGGCGTACTTACTATGATTGTCGGAGTAACCGATAGTGATTGTTTTTCATCAGTGACATTATGTCCCCCATAACAGCATGTCACTTTGTGCCCTGTGGCTATGTCACGTGCTACTTTGCCTATTTGCATCACAAGCTCTCGTGATGGAGCTATGATTACGGCTTGAAGCTGGTTGCTTGTATCTTTAAGTGCTTTTAGCATTGGCACAAGAAACGCTATAGTCTTACCGCTTCCAGTAGGCGATAGTAAAATGATGTCGCCATGCTCGTTTGATTTGGCTAGTACTGCTTCTTGCATGTCGTTGAGCGTTGCTATCCCATAGTGCGTTTTCAACGCTCCTAATATATCTTTTTGTTTCATGCGATGTATTGAGATAATTATTATAAATTCCGCAAAATAATAATTTTATTATTTGGTTAATTCGAACATTCTGATACAAAGATACGGCAAATATTCAAATAGTAACAAAAAGCGGTACGGCAACCAGAAAATATTGTTGTAACTGTGGTGGTTGTGCTGTAGAGCGTTAAATAACTCTAATAGAGTTGATGATGAGGGCAAACGGTGTGGCACATGCTTTAAAAATGTTGTTTATAGTTGGAGAAAAAAATGAAAAATCGTAACTTTGCAAAATTGTTGGAATCAGAGTTCTCGCATTGATGCGAATAACTTTAATAGGTTCTTAAAACTTGAATATTTTTATTTTAAAGATAACAATTTATGAGTAGAGAAAAGAAATTCTTGACTTGTGATGGTAATCAAGCAGCAGCTCACATAAGCTACATGTTTACTGAAGTTGCCGCTATCTACCCTATCACTCCATCGTCGACAATGGCTGAATATGTTGACGAGTGGGCTGCCGCAGGACGTAAGAACATCTTCGGCGAAACTGTAATGGTTCAGGAAATGCAATCGGAAGGTGGCGCTGCTGGTGCTGTACATGGTTCGCTTCAAGCTGGTGCGTTGACTACAACATTCACCGCATCTCAAGGTTTGTTGTTGATGATTCCAAACATGTATAAAATTGCTGGTGAGTTCTTGCCATGTGTGTTCCATGTGTCTGCTAGAACATTGGCATCTCATGCACTTTGTATTTTCGGAGATCACCAAGACGTTATGTCAACTCGCCAAACCGGTTTCGCTATGCTATGCGAGGGTTCGGTTCAAGAAGTGATGGATTTGTCGGGTGTTGCGCATCTTGCCACTATCAAGTCTAGAGTGCCTTTCGTCAATTTCTTCGACGGATTCCGCACATCTCACGAAATTCAAAAAATTGAAGCCCTAGAAAATGAAGATTTGGCACCGCTAGTTGACCAAGAGGCTCTAGCTGAGTTCCGTCAACGTGCGTTAAACCCAGATGCTCCTGTGACTCGTGGTACAGCAGAAAATGGTGACGTATTCTTCCAGCACCGTGAGGCTTGCAATGATTTCTACAATGCAGTTCCTGCAATAGTAGAAGATTATATGAACAAGGTTAGCGAGATAACTGGACGTAAATACGGATTGTTCGATTATTATGGAGCACCAGATGCTGAACGTGTAATTATTGCGATGGGTTCGGTGACAGAGGCTATACGTGAAACTATCGACCACTTGACCGAAAAGGGTGAGAAGGTTGGTCTTGTTGCTGTCCACTTGTATCGTCCATTCTCGGCTAAGCACTTCCTAGCTGCAGTACCAGAAACAGCTAAGCGTATTGCTGTTCTTGACCGCACAAAAGAGCCTGGTGCTAATGGTGAGCCTTTGTATCTTGACGTTAAGGATTGCTTCTATGGCGTGGAAAACGCTCCTATTATCGTGGGTGGTCGTTATGGTCTTGGCTCTAAAGATACGACTCCAGCACAAATACTTTCAGTGTATGAGAACTTAGCATTGCCAATGCCTAAGAACAACTTCACAGTAGGTATACAAGACGATGTTACATTCCTTTCTCTTCCGTTGAAAGAAGAAATCGCACTTGGCGGCAAGGGTATGTATCAAGCTAAATTCTTTGGTCTTGGTGCTGACGGTACTGTGGGTGCTAACAAGAACTCTGTTAAGATTATCGGTGACAACACAAATAAGTATTGCCAAGCGTATTTCGCTTACGATTCAAAGAAGTCGGGCGGTTTCACTTGCTCTCACTTGCGTTTCGGAGATGATCCTATCCGTTCAACTTATTTGGTGACAACTCCTAACTTCGTGGCATGTCACGTTCAAGCGTATTTGAACATGTACGATGTGACTCGTGGTCTTCAAAAGAACGGTACATTCTTGCTTAACACTATTTGGGAAGGAGAAGAATTGGCGAAGAATCTTCCAAACAAGGTGAAGAAATATTTTGCTGATAACAATATCACAGTATACTATATCAATGCTACTAAGATAGCTCAAGAAATAGGTCTTGGTAACCGTACAAACACTATACTTCAATCTGCTTTCTTCCGCATTACAGAGGTTATCCCTGTAGATCTAGCTGTAGAGCAAATGAAGAAGTTCATTGTTAAATCTTATGGCAAGAAGGGTGAAGATGTTGTGAATAAGAACTACCAAGCTGTTGACCGTGGTAGTGAATATACTCAACTAGCTGTAGACCCAGCATGGTCTAACCTGGAAGTTGAAGATAAGGCTGTAGACAATGCTCCAGCATTCATTAATGACGTGGTTCGTCCTATCAACGCTCAAGATGGTGACCTTCTTCCGGTATCGGCTTTCAAGGCAAATGCTGACGGTACTTGGGTGAATGGAACTTCAAAGTTTGAAAAGCGTGGCGTATCGGCTTTCGTTCCAAGATGGGATGTAGAGAACTGTATACAATGTAATAAGTGTGCGCTTGTTTGTCCTCACGCTGCTATCCGTCCATTCCTTTTGAATGCTGAAGAACTAGCTGCATCTCCTTATACAGCAGAAACTTCATTGAAGGCTATCGGTAAGGGATTCGATGGACTTCAATTCGTTCAAACTGTGGATGTTCTTGACTGTCTAGGTTGCGGAAATTGTGTTGACGTATGTCCTGGTAAGAAGGGTGTTAAGGCTCTTGAAATGAAACCGCTTGACGGAGAGTTGGCAGAACAAGCTAAGTGGGATTACTGCTATAACGAGGTTAAGAGCAAGCAAGCTCTTGTGGACGTTAAGGCTAACGTTAAGAACTCTCAATTTGCAACTCCGTTGTTTGAGTTCTCTGGAGCATGTTCAGGTTGTGGTGAAACTCCATACGTTAAACTTATAAGCCAATTGTATGGTGACCGTCAGATTGTAGCAAATGCTACAGGATGTAGCTCAATCTATTCAGCTTCAGTTCCGTCTACGCCATATACAACAAATGAAAAGGGACAAGGTCCTGCATGGGCAAACTCTCTATTTGAGGATTTCTGCGAGTTCGGTCTAGGTATGTCTCTTGCATACGACAAGATGCGTGAACGTTTGACAGTTCTTGTCGGTGAAGCTGCTAAGTGCGATTGCTGTGGTGAAGAAGCTAAGGCTTTGTTCCAATCATGGTTGGAAAACAAGGAAGACGGTGCTAAGAGCCGTGAACTTGCTGACCAAATCAAAGCATTGGTAGAAAACTGTGAAAATCCACTTTGCAAGCAAATTAAGGAATTGAGCGGTTTCCTAGTTAAGCGTTCTCAATGGATTATCGGTGGTGACGGTGCTTCTTACGATATAGGTTTTGGCGGTCTAGACCATGTGCTTGCATCTGGAAAGAACGTTAATATACTTGTAATTGATACTGAGGTATATTCAAACACTGGTGGTCAGGCTTCAAAGGCAACACCTCTTGGTGCTATCGCTAAGTTTGCTGCTGCTGGTAAGCGAGTTCGTAAGAAAGACCTAGGTCTTATCGCTTCTACTTACGGTTATGTATATGCGGCTCAAGTGGCTATGGGTGCTGACAATGCACAAACATTGAAAGCAATCCGTGAGGCTGAGGCTTATGATGGTCCTTCTATCATCATTGCTTATGCTCCATGTATTAATCACGGCTTGAAAAGCGGTATGGGTAAGGCACAAGCTGAAGAGGCTAAGGCTGTAGAATGCGGTTATTGGCACTTGTGGCGTTACAATCCTGAACTAGAAAAGGAAGGAAAGAACCCATTCACTCTTGATAGCAAAGAGCCAAATTGGGATAACTTCATTCCATTCTTGAAGGGTGAGGTGCGTTATGCGTCAGTCATGAAGCAATATCCAACTGAGGCGGAAGAACTATTCAATGCAGCTAAGGAAAATGCTCAATGGCGTTATAATAACTACCGTCGTCTAGCTCAACAACAATGGGGTGTAGCTCCAGAAGAAAAGTAAAATATTGACGGATTTTAAATATTAAGGACTATGGCGTTATGCTGTAGTCCTTTTTTGTAATACTAAATCTTTAGCTGGTGCTTGGGCTATTTGATTATTATAAATAGTACCTTTTTTATTACAATTTTGTACCTTTGCTAAAATTTAATTTAAAAATTATTATTGAAATGACAAAAGTACTACAGAAGGCTCTTAATTCATCCAGCACAGCTCGATGGACAGCCTTAATCATTGTATCTGTGACTATGATGTTCGGATACTTTATTACCGACGTAATGTCGCCCCTTGAAACAATTCTTATTGATAAGTACAATTGGACTAGTACCGAATATGGATTCTATTCTGGTTCTTATGGCTTTTTCAATGTATTCTTATTGATGCTATTCTTTGGCGGTATAATCCTAGACCGTATGGGTATAAGGTTTACAGGATTAATGGCTACAGGGTTGATGCTTGCTGGAACTGTGATTCAATTATATGCTGTGGCATGTACTGGTGGCACATTTACGGCTTTCGGCACAGAGTATAACACACAATTGATGTTGGCATCACTAGGCTTTGCATTATTTGGTGTAGGTGCTGAGATAACTGGTATTACGGTATCAAAAGTCATAGTGAAATGGTTTACAGGATATGAATTGGCATTAGCTATGGGATTCCAGGTAGCGTTGGCACGTCTTGGAACTGCGGGTGCTATGGGTTTCAGTTTACCAATAGCAAAACATTTTGGCGATAATGTTTCGTATCCCTTGCTTATCGGAACAATAGCGTTATGTATTAGCATACTTTCTTATTTGGTGTATTGCGTTATGGATAAGAAATTAGATAAATCAGTGAAGCAAGCCGAATCTTCAAGCAGTGATGAAGACCAGTTTAAGTTTGCCGATTTGAAATACATATTTACGAACAAAGGATTCTGGTTGATTACCATACTTTGCTTACTATTCTATGCTGGTGTGTTCCCATTCTTGAAATTTGCTACAAAAATGATGATTTTCAAGTATAACGTACCAGAGGAATTAGCGGGATACATACCGATGTTACTACCGTTCGGTACAATCTTCTTGACACCGCTATTTGGAACGCTATATGACAAGATTGGAAAGGGTGCAACGCTAATGATAATAGGCTCAGCAATACTAACGGCAGTGCATGTACTATTCACGTTGCCTATATTGAACGTGTGGTGGTTCGCAGTGATAGTGATGATAGTGCTAGGAATAGCATTCTCGTTGGTGCCAAGTGCAATGTGGCCTTCAGTGCCAAAGATTATACCAATGAAGCAGTTGGGTTCAGCTTACGCAATTATTTTCTATATTCAAAATATAGGTTTGTCATTAGTTCCTATGTTGATAGGGTGGATAATTAACGAATTTTCTCCTATAACTGATGCTTCAGGTAACGTTACAGGTTACGATTACACTATCCCGATGGCAGTATTCTCATTGTTCGGACTTTTGGCGATAGGAGTTGCATTGTTGCTAAAGCATGAGGACAAAATTAAGAATTATGGCCTAGAACAAGCCAACATCCAAAAGTAGCATAAATTTTGGAACTGCTCTAAAAACTTTATAAATCACGAAAAAATTAGCAGAAGATGTGCCTTTAATGGAGCATCTCCTGCTTGCTTTATATTCACCCGCAAAAATTATTCAATCTTGATAAACTTATGAAGATGTGTATTGTTGTCTTTGCTTATAGTAAGGATATATACACCAGGTGTAAGTGTTGAAACATCAACAGCTTGTTCTGATGTTACATCTTCTTTACTAATAATGCAGTTTCCAGACATATCCACAATCTTAAGGTTAACAGAATCGTAACCAGTCTTGATGTATAAATACTCGTTTACTGGATTCGGGTATATAGATACCTTATCATTACCAATGTTGTTTATACTGCTTATTTCATCACCGAGTGTGAATATTGTTGGAGAAGACAGCTCTCCTAATAGATTATCACTTGCAAATTCAATCTTTTCTGTAATTAGATATTCTAATCCGTTGGCTGTATCGTAAGCTCTGAATGAAATCTCATCGCCATTAGTTTCTCCGTGTACTGTCATAAATAACCATTCATCACATAGTGCTGATGCTCCACGGCATTCATCGTTAATGAATGCGGCAACGATATAATTGCTAGCATCTATAGTTTCGTTGTAGCTATTCTGTAACTTGGCAATAATATTCATGTTGTTAGCATAAGCATGCTTATCATAGCTGATGCTGTTTACAGCACCATTGTCTGTGGCTGTAGATATTCCGTTATCGTTAGCATATTTAAACGATTTAACGCTACGAGCATTGTACATATAACCAGCCCCAGGAATCATAGATGATAAATTTCCTAACCATTTTGTACCATCATAGATAGCAAATTCGTCTTTACCTTTTATGATTTCTCCGCTTTCAGCAGGAATGTTAGCTAATGCGGTATTTAACTCTTGTGTTTCAATTGATGCGTAGCCTAGCCAGTTCCATCCAGTTGTTAGGGTGATAGTAGGCTCACATTGTTCACCAGTTAGAGTCAAATTGTCTGAGTTAGTCATTTTTATGCGGTAACTTTGTTCATTGTTTAATGTACTCAAACTTCCAGAAAATCCATTTTCACCATTGTTCAATGTACCTTCACATCCGACAATACTTTCGACATTGTTGCTTATAGTGTTGAATAATTGTGTTGGGTTAGCAAGATCCTCGTTAACTACATTTATCGAGAACCAGTTCCAGCCTTTAGCAAACGAGTAAGTGGTTTCAAATACAATTTTCTTAGTGAATACGGCTTCAACAACAAAATCCTTATTAACCGTTAAGTTCAAATTATTTTCGCTAGATGCAGGCATATCGTTGACAATCCAGCCATCGAAGTTGTACCCATTATTTGGTGTGGCTACTAGATTTAGAACCTTACCGTAATCGAAAAATGCGTTGTAGCCGCCCTCTATACTACCTCCTTCACTATCGTAGTTGATAGTAACTTGATGTTTGATAGTTTCAAAGTTTGCGGTTAATGTGGCATCTCCGTTCACCATATAATCAAGAATATGTTCGGTCGATAGAACCTCATCATCGCTAGTCCAGTTAAGGAACTTGAAACCCTCAGAGGCTTCAGCTGTAAATTGTGTGCTGTTTCCATATTCAAAAGCACCAGAGTTAGGAGTTATTGTTCCTCCATTCTTAGGAATGGCTTTCACAGCTATTGCAACTTTGTTGCCAACATATTGCACCCAAGATGCACTCTTTCCATTTTTACCAGCAAATCCTTCAGAATCTACAATTTCAGCTGTCCTTATTGTTAGCACATAAAAACCGTTAGCTTCCGTTACTGCGGTCACGTTTAGTGTGAATGTTTGATTGTCGTTGCTAGATAATGTAATCTTTGATGCATCCATCTTTTCGCCTTGTATCGATAAGTCGATATCATCGGTGGAGAATGTTTCTGCCTTAATAGGTTTGTTAAACTTGACACTTATTACAGTTACAGGAGTTGTTGCGGCAGTTCCACTTGCGGGAATATTGCCAAATTCTGTAATCCCAAGCGTTTCATTAGCCTTGTCGCTAAATGTCAATGTGTAACTCTCTTGACCATTACTCATGTTGTCAGCGAAATGTATGCGATTCTCGTATAGAGGGTCTTTTCCGTCACGTAGAGTGCGGTCGGTTTGCCAGAAATTTCGTAGGCTGATTTCTTTGCCATCGCTATTGCGTTTTACGCCTACAAGTTCTTGACGACCTATTGTTGGATCAAGAATTGAGCTATAATTCCATCCGCTAGACGAAGGCGTTACGGTTAGTACATATTCAGTATCGCTAATTTTGCTAATTGATGAACTTGTTGAAATATGTACATTTTCTGTTGTTCCATCAGAAAAATATATAATATCAGGTTGATCTTCTGCATCTATATTGTCGTTAGCCAAGAAGCCTACGAGTTTGGTGTTGTTTACACTATTAATAACCTCCAAACTTCTTATCAACTCATGTATAGTGACGTTGTTTAATAGGCTAAGATCAGGATTGTCATAGCTAGTGATGTGTGTAGCTTCAACATTATAGTCAGTAAAGTGTCCAAGTAGTGAACTCTTAATCCACCATTGGGCATAGGATGTTCCATGTGCGGGGATAGTTCCGAAATCTGTTGGCACACTACCGCCTAAAGCTAAAGTGTGTTCCCCTCCATTCAATTGAGAACTTAACAATTCAAATGTTATGTCAAGACCTTTCTCGTTATCTATAATTTTAGGTTGGTTGGTTTGGAATCTCACATTTGAAGCATCTCCGTAGCCTACGTTAAATTTATATGTTATTATCTCAGATATTTTATATGCAAAGATTGGAAAATAAATGCAAAATTACCCCCCCCAAGTGCTAAAATGTGTTAATGGGTTTAAATTGGTGAACGTTTGTAGATTTTAGGTGCATATTCGGTAAAATTAAGTGTATATAATTTCATTGGTCACGATAGATATAGAAACTATCTATTGTGGGATAGGGTGTTTCTGTTGGAGAGGTGGGGAAAGCATTTTAACTTTGTAGCAAAGAAATTTCAAGGAGAAGTGAAATTTTGAGTTTAAAAATTTGTTATTAATATAAATGTTTAACTTATAAAATATAGAAGATATGAAAAAATATGTTTGTGTGCCATGTGGTTGGGTATATGACCCTGAAGTAGGTGATCCTGATGGAGGTATAGCTCCAGGAACAGCGTTTGAAGATATTCCAGATGATTGGGTTTGTCCGTTGTGCGGTGCAGGTAAAGACGATTTCGAACTGGAAGAAGATTGATATAAAATATTTAAGTTAATAAAGGGTAGAGGTGTTGACCACACGTGGTCAACACCTCTACCCTTTTATATCTAAAGTACCCCAAAAATAGTAGTGTTAAAAATATTTTTTACCTAAAAATGGTGAATTTATAGTCTGTTTTTCCCAATTTTTGGCGATTGATGTTCATTAAAGTTGGGAGTAATTTTGCATTGTGAAATATGAAACAAAACAATCAATTAATTAACAATAAATTCGATAAGGAAATGAAATTAAAATTTTACATGCTAATGATGGCATTGTTTGCTTTTTCGGCAGTATCTTGTAGTGATGATGATGAACCAGTAGTGAAACCAGCAGAAGAAGTAGCGGCAAGTTATAACGGATATGCTATTGCCAATTGTCAATATTTCAGTAATATGGTTGCGGCTGGTCAGTCTATTAAACTTGAGGCTAAATCAGATATTACTGTTGATGTTACTTATACCTCGGATTCATGGGGTGAGTTTACTATAGTAGGGGCTACTGTGACAGCAGATGGTGATATATATACGATTAAAGGCAATGGTACTACAATAATGGGACATGCCGGGAGTGAAAAAGAGTATGAATGTTCATTTGAGGGAAAAGTTCAGGCTGGAAAGAGTTCTCCCGAGTTTACATTCACAATACCAGCAGTTATGGGTGGTATGACTATAAAATTCTATGAGGGAGATGCTCCGGCTGAATTGCTGTTGGCTGGGTCATATTCTGGTTATACTAAGACTGTTGCTCAATATTTCCCTGATGGAATGTTGGCAGATAATCAAACGATAACAGTAACTGCTAATAACGATGGAACTGTAAATATCGTATACGAATCGGACACATGGGGTAAATTCACGGTGGAGAATGCTGCTATCACTTTAGCAGATGGAGTGTATAAAATAGAAGGTGTCGGAAAAACTGAAATGGGTATGAGCGCCGATTCTATAAAAACATATGATTGCACATTGGTAGCATCTATTGATGCGGCTAAAGAAAATCCTAGCTTTATGTTTACTGTGCCAGCAGTTATGGGTGGTTTAACTGTAGAATTTTTCTCTGGTGATATGCCTACTGAAGAATGAATAAAAGAATAAAAGGTAGTTAATGAAAACAATAAAAGACCTTGCTGTAATTATTATGCTGGGAATGTCATTCTTGACATTCCCAGCATGTAATGGGATAATGAGTGGTATTTACGATGAGCCTGATGTTGAGAAAAACGATGGCTATGGTTTTATTTCGATAAATGATAACACAAACTCAGGAACGATTTATATTAACGCGTCTAGTTATACTCGTTGGACTTATATTGATTTCAGCTCAAAAACAATAGATACACTAGAAATCAATTCTAGCATGGTTGAACCACAAGAATGGGATATTGCTGTGCATCGGTATGATACCAAAACTAATGGCGGAAGAGTGCTTGAAACTAGTTTCACTGGTTTTGATGCGTTGAAATCTTCAGGTGTTATGCCGTCAGGAACATTTGTAAGCGATGTTTGGACCTCTGATAAGATTGCTATAGACATGTCGGGAATGATGGACGGCGTAATTCTGTATGTTGAATCAAATTATAATAGTGAGCTTTCGAAATGGTTGAACGTAGATACTAGCATAATGCCTCCTATTTATACATTGTCGAAAAAAGTGTATTTAGTGAAATTAAAGGATGATACTTATGTAGCGCTCCGTTTGTCTAATTTTATGAATGATGCTGCAGTAAAGGGATATATGACAATAGAATATGTATATCCGTTTGAAATATAAATACTTATAATTCTATGAAAAAATATATCAAATATATATGTTTAATATTATGCATATTACCCGTAAATTCAACATTTGCTCAACGAACGGTTTCTGGGGTGGTTTTAGACTCTGATAACGAACCATTGCTGGGTGCTAGTATAGTTGTCAAGGAAAATGCTATATTGGGTACAGCTACCGATGTTGATGGTAAATATAAGATTATATTGCCAGACAACAAAGAATATACATTACAAGTGTCTTATTTAGGCTTTGTTCCAGAGAATCGTGTTGTGAAAATAGGAGGCGATTTAGTGATTGACTTCCAGTTAGTGCAAGATGCTCTGAATTTAAGTACTATAGTAGTGACTGGTACAAGGACTCCAAAGCTTCTGAAGGATGCACCTATCGTAACACGTGTCTTAACTCAAACTGATATTAAAAAGGCTGATGCGACCCATATAGGTGACTTGTTGCAATCAGAATTACCTGGGATAGAGTTTTCTTATTCCATGAATCAGCAAACATCGCTTAATATGCAAGGTTTCGGTGGAAATTCGGTGTTATTCCTCGTTGACGGAGAACGGTTGGCTGGAGAAACGCTTGACAATATTGATTATAGCCGCTTGAATATGGACAATGTTGGTCGAGTTGAGATAGTGAAAGGTGCAGCATCTTCTTTGTATGGCTCTAATGCCGTAGGCGGAGTGGTGAATGTAATAAGCCAAGATGCGAACGAGCCTTGGACGGTGAATTTGAACAGTCGTTTTGGGGCGAACAATAGCCAGCGATATGGTGTTTCTGCTGGGTTTAAGAAAGGTGTCATAAGTAGCATGACCAATATACAGCATACTACCGTGGATGAGATAAACTTAAAGGGTGATGGCGACTATAGTAAGATTTACGGTAGTAAAACATGGAACGTAAAAGAACGGTTGGTAATAAAACCTGTTAGGGATTTTAAATTGACTGCCCGTGCTGGATATTTTTTCCGTGAACGTTTCACTTCAGAGGTAAGCAAAGAGCGGTATCGTGATTTTAGCGGAGGTTTGAAAGGTAACTATACGATAGGCAAAAACGATGACTTGGAAGTTTCATATTCATTCGATCAATACGACAAGAGTGATTACCAGACGCAAAACGGAAAAGATGTACGTGATTATAGCAATGTGCAACACACTATGAGAGCAATTTATAATCACACGTTCAGTGATAAGAATATATTGACTATAGGCGGTGATTTTATGCGTGACTATTTGATGTCATATCAATTTACCGATGGTGGTAGCCATAAACAATACACAACTGATGCTTTTGCTCAATTTGATTGGAATCCGACAAATAAATTCAATGTTATAGCCGGATTGCGTTTCGATCATTTTTCTGAGGCCGATTTAAAGCACTTGTCGCCAAAGTTGGGAGTGATGTATAAAGTAAATAAATGTTCGTTAAGAGGTTCTTATTCTGGTGGTTTCAGGGCTCCTACACTAAAAGAGATGTATATGAATTTCGATATGGCGAGTATCTTTATGATTTATGGTAATAAGGATTTGAAAGCGGAATCGAGCCATAATTTTTCATTGTCGGCTGAATATATAAGAGGCAGATACAATGTTACTGTAACAGGCTTTTATAACATTGTAGACAATCGAATCACGACAGCATGGAATGATGAATTGAAAGGTATGGTTTATACGAATATGTCAAAATTAAATGTGTATGGACTGGATGCTAGTGCAGTAGCTAAATTCCCATGCGGAATCTCAGCTAGGTTGTCGTATGCGTACACGCACGAGCATATAAAGAAAGGTGAGCCGCTGACGTCGTCAACTCGACCACATACGGCTACAGCTCGTTTAGAATATGGTAAAAATTGGAAGAATTACGGATTTAATGTTTCGCTAAACGGACGCTATCTTTCAAAGGTGACGACTGATGTTTATACTTCGTCAACGTCTTATGAGGAAACTGAAAAGCAGACATATCCAGCTTATTCTATATGGAAGTTGAGCATGACCAACAAGATTTGGAATGGTGTAAATATCACATTAACCGTAGATAACTTGTTTAATTATGTGCCTTCGTATTATTATAGTAATTCACCGAGTACTACGGGAACGACGTTTATGGCTGGTATATCGCTTGATATAAACAGGTTATTTAAATAGAAGAATAAAACAAAAAGACAAGGAATATGAAAAAGAAACGTATATTGGCAGGATGCGGTATTTTATTGCTTGCCGTTTTAATCGCCATTGCTTGGAACACTTGGTTTAGTTCTACAAGAATTGCATTCATTAATTATCAGGTGATAAATCTAGGACAAATCTCAAAAGCAAATGATAATTCATTTATAAAAATAAAAATTTTGGATTTAGAGGATTTGGATGAGATAGGGTCTTATGATATGGTCTTCATGAACGGTATGGGCTTGCGAATCACGGAAGAGCAACGCTCTAAAATAGAGGATGCTGCTTATGGAGGCTTGCCTATATTGACTACTGCCGCTACAAATCCAGCTAATAACATAGTGTCACTAGATTCGTTACAGATAGTAACCTTGAGGCAGTACCTTAATAACGGTGGACGTAGAAATTATCATAGCTTGTTGAATTATGTGAGAAAGAACATTGACGGAAAAATAATCTCGGTAGAAGAACCTGAGGCTGTGGTGGCTCGTTCTAATGATTTGATATATCATATCGACCCGAATAATCCAAATGATGAGGAACTGGGTTTTAATACGATTGCTGAATATCAGGCGTTCCTGAAAAAAGAGGGCTTGTTCAAGGAGAATGCTCCAAGCGTTGTGATAACAGGGCAGATGGGTGAGCCAACCGATCTTATAAAGAGGTTGGAAGAAACTGGGAATGTAGTCTATCCTGTGAGGAATATGCGAGTATTAATCAATTCGCAAATGATAGATTCTATTAATCCGTCTGTAGTAATAAACATGGCTCATGGGCGTATGGGTGATTATATGGTGGATTATTTGAAAAAGCAGAATATTCCGTTATTTGCTCCGTTGAATGTAAACCGTTTGGTTGAGGATTGGGAAAACGATAAATTGGGCATGAGCGGAGGTTTCATGTCACAAAGCATTGTTACTCCCGAAATTGACGGTGCTATAAGGCCCTTTGCTTTGTTCGGTCATTATAAGGATGAGGAAGGCATGCAACATGCTTATGCAATTCCAGAACGTTTGGAAACATTTGTACAAACAGTGAATAATTATATTTCATTGCAATCGAAACCTAACAGCGAGAAGCGTGTCGCAATTTATTATTATAAGGGTGTTGGACAAAATGCTCTAACCGCAGGTGGAATGGAGGTCGCACCTTCATTGTATAATTTGTTGAAACGCATGAAGCAAGAGGGGTACAATATAAATTTACCCGCATCGGTAGATGAATTGGAGCGGGTGATACAGGCACAAGGCGCAGTATTTGGTGCTTATGCCGAGGGCGCGTTTACGGAGTTTATGAAAAACGGAAATCCAGAACTTATAACAAAGGAACAATATGAGGAGTGGATGTCAAAATCAGTGCGCCCAGAAATGTATGCCGACGTAATGGCTTTGAATGGTGAATTCCCTGGCGAATATATGTCGACAGAAGATGGCCGTTTAGGCGTTGCAAGAGTTGATTTAGGCAATGTAGTCTTAGTTCCTCAAAACATGGCTGGAAAAGGTGATAGCCAATTTAAGGTGGTGCATGGGACAGATGTTGCACCTCCACACACATATATCGCTTCTTATCTATGGACCCAGTATGGGTTCGATGCTGATGTGCTTATTCATTTTGGAACGCATGGCAGTCTAGAGTTTACACCAAAGAAGCAAGTGGCTCTAAGCAGTAATGACTGGTCTGACCGATTAGTGGGAGCTATACCGCATTTGTATGTGTATTCAATTGGCAATGTGGGTGAAGGAATGATAGCGAAGCGTCGTTCTTATGCTGGCTTGCAATCTTACTTAACACCACCATTCATGGAAAGTAACGTGAGAAGTATATATAGAGAGTTGAATGAAGCTATAAAGGTTTATAATAATAATCTTAGTGATGGTGATATTTTGAGTGAGAGTCAAAAGAGGTCGTTAGATAAGGCTTCTTTAAATGTGAAGAGGTTGTCGGTTAAATTGGGGATTCATAGGGAACTAGGATTAGACAGTGTGCTTTCTGTTCCGTATACAGAAGATGACGTGATGCGTGTAGAAACATTTGCTGAGGAATTGGCGAATGAGAAAATAACAGGACAACTATACATTATGGGTGTGCCTTATAGTGATGAGCGTATTAAAAGTAGCGTATATGCTATGGCTACAGAACCTATTGCCTATAGCTTGCTGGCATTAGATAAACTTCGTAATCGAGCGAGTGCCGATGTGGAAAAACATAAGTCGGTATTTACACAACGTTATTTGAATCCTGCTAGGGATATTGTAGCTAGATTATATGCTAATCCTGAATTGGGGACAGATGAATATATTTGCAAATTGGCTTCAATTTCTAAAGACGAGATAACCAAAGCTAGAGAGATAGAAGAATCTCGTAATGCTCCTCAAGGAATGATGGCTATGATGGCTTTGGCAGAGTCGAACGAATCAGCTGCATCGTCAGGTCGACCTAAAAAGGTGAGTACGGCATTAGCTATGGCTAAAAAAATGGGTGCTAATACTGAAGATTTGAAAAAGATGGAAGCGGCTATGATGAAGAAAGGTAATAGTAAATCCGATAAGAAAACAAATCCACATACCGGAAGTATGGCTGCGATGATGGCAAAAATGAGAAATAAGAAAGAGTATTCAAAGGAGGAAATCAATTTTGCTATGGCTGTAATGGAAGTTGTGAGAACTGTGAAAAATGTTGGAAATTATAGAAAATTGCTCCTTGAGAGTCCTGAAAATGAACTAACATCATTGCTGAACGCAATGAATGGCGGTTATACAGCACCTTCACCAGGCGGCGATCCCGTATCAAATCCTAATACTCTTCCTACCGGTCGCAACCTATATGCCATAAACGCTGAGGCTACACCAAGTGAAGCGGCATGGGAAAAAGGGGTGCAACTTGCCAACAACACGATTGAGATGTATAAAAAACGTCATAATGACAGCATACCTCGTAAAGTTAGTTACACTTTGTGGAGCGGTGAATTTATTGAAACAGAGGGTGCTACAATAGCGCAAGTGTTATATATGTTGGGTGTTGAACCAATTCGTGACGTGTTTGGGCGTGTAACCGATTTAAGATTGATACCTTCTGAGCAGTTGGGTCGTCCAAGAATAGATGTTGTGGTGCAAACTAGCGGTCAATTGCGTGACATTGCTGCATCTCGACTATTCTTGATTAATAGGGCTGTAGAAATGGCTGCATCTGCTAAAGATGATAAGTATGAGAACCAAGTGGCTACGAGTGCTGTTGAAGCCGAGCGTGTATTGGTTGAAAGAGGATTGTCGCCTAAAGAAGCTCGTGAGATTTCTACATTCCGTGTGTTCGGTGGCGTTAACGGTAATTACGGAACTGGAATACAAGGAATGGTTCAAAGCGGTGACCGATGGGAAAATGAGGCTGAGATTGCTGATGTTTATTTGAATAACATGGGTGCTTTCTATGGAAGTGAGAAAAATTGGGAAACTGTAAGGCAATATGCGTTCGAGGCAGCATTAAACAACACTGATGCTGTGATTCAGCCTAGACAGAGCAATACCTGGGGAGCGTTGAGTTTGGATCACGTCTATGAGTTTATGGGTGGTATGAATCTGGCTGTAAGAAATGTTACAGGAAAAGACCCTGATGCCTATTTGAGCGATTATCGAAACCGAAACAAGGTGCGTATGCAAGAAGTTAAGGAGGCGATAGGAGTTGAAAGCCGCACAACGATATTCAATCCTGTATATATAAAGGAGAAAATGAAAGGTGAGGCGAGTGGAGCAAATTCTTTTGCCGAGATTGTCCAAAATACCTACGGTTGGAACGTGATGAAGCCAAAGGCTGTGGATAATGAAATGTGGGACGAAATATACAATGTATATGTAAAAGATAAATTCGACTTGGGCGTACAAGAGTATTTTGAATCAAAGAATCCTGCGGCACTAGAAGAAATGACAGCCGTAATGATGGAAAGTGCGAGAAAAGGAATGTGGAAAGCTAGTGAGCAACAACTTGCCGATATTGCTAAATTGCATACTGAATTGATAGATAAGCATAAACCGTCTTGTTCAGGCTTTGTGTGCGATAATGCCAAACTACGTGATTATATAGCTTCTAAAACTGACGAAAAGTTAGCAGAGCAATATAGGCAGAATATTAAAGAGATTCGAGAGGCGAGTATATCTAGCGATAAGAAGGGCATGGTAATGAAGAAGGAGGAGGTTGCTCAATCTGAAAATGAAACAACAATGGTTAGCAATGCTGTTGTTATAGTGATCGTTGTTGTCGCTATTGTTATACTTGTACTGGTAGTACGCAATAGAAGAAAGAAAATGCAAGAATAATGGAAACGGTTGTATTAGTGATTATGTTATTAGTTTGCTTCAACTTCATGTTGAAGCAAACATATCGTAAACCATATTCAGTTATTGCAATATCGGTAGTGTGTGCTATGTTTGTAGGGCTTATTTATCCGTACGCTATTGAACAGTCTAAAGCACAGATTTCAGATTGGTTGGCAAATCCTGCGTTGATGCTTGACACTTCGGTGGTATTGACAATAGAAGTTATTTTACAGATGTCATTCTGTATGCTTTCGGCTCACTTGATGACAAGCGGTGTGGCACGAAAACGAACGCTGTGGATTTATCGGGCATTAAGATGGTTTCCTGGCATATTGATTTTCCCGGTTCTATTTAGTGCGTTGGTTGCGGCAATATTTGCATTCCCAGGATCTTCTTTTTCGCAAGTTGCGTGGACTCTGGGTGGCGTAATCGTTGTTTTGATACCGCTAGGCTCTTGGTTTTTGAATTGGCTTTTGCCTGAAAAGGAGTTAAGGCTGGAATTGCTGTTCTTGTGCAATGCATTGGTTGCTATATTGGGTGTTATTGCCACTGTGAACGGACAGACTGCGGTAAAAGGAGTCGGAGAAGTGGATTGGTCTTCATTAATAGGTTTGATGGTGATTGTTTTGCTGGGTGCTGTTGCTGGTATCGTTTTGAGAGAAATTAGAATAAAAAAACAATTAAAATAAAAGACATTAAAAATTATGAATTACATTTCAGACATTCTTTATTGGATTTCAACAGGTTTATTAGTGCCTGTAGTAGTGCTGTTGATAGTATTGTTTATACGCTCATTGTTGTTAATCGGCAGTTTCTTTGGTCAGTATATGGCTATTCGTAAAACTAGTGCGATGTTGAAAGAAGCGTTTGACGGATTATCGGTAGAGAACATTTCAGAATTAGAAAATCGTATTCTTAAAAAGAATACTTCCCTAGTTGTGAGCTATATAGGTAAAATAATGAAGGTTGGCGATAGTGAGGCTCATGTGGAACGTTTGTTGAGTGAATTTGAGGTTGCTGCCGATAAGGATTTGTCAACATCAAAAACGCTAACTAAGATGGGTCCAATGTTGGGGTTGATGGGTACGTTGATACCTATGGGTCCTGCGTTGGTAGGCTTGGCTGCTGGTGATATATCTTCAATGGCATATAATATGCAGGTTGCCTTTGCAACTACGGTCGTAGGTCTTTTTGCCAGTGGTATAGGTTTTGTAACGCAACAGGTAAAACAACGTTGGTATATGCAAGACTTGACAAATTTGGAATTTCTTGCTGGATTGTTGAATGAAAGGAGGAAAAAGTCATGAGAAGTCGTAGAGGTTTATTACGGGTTGAGGAAGATAATGACCCGATGAGCGTAGTAAGTAACCTTTTTGATGTTGCTATGGTGTTTGCTGTGGCTTTGATGGTGGCGCTGGTGACACGCTACAACATGACGGAAATGTTTAGCCAAGAAGATTTTACTATGGTAAAGAATCCAGGCAAGGAAAATATGGAAATTATAACTAAAGAGGGACAAAAGATAAACAAGTATACGCCTTCAGAAGATCAAGACAAATCTGAAGGCAAAAAGGGTAAAAAAGTCGGTGTTGCCTATGAATTGGAAAACGGGGAGATTATATATGTCCCTGAATAATTGATTTTATAGAATTTAAAATTGTGTTGGGTGGGAGATTGTGAAATTTCTCACCCAATTTGTTTACTATTATGTTACAATAGAGTAACAATAATTAAAGAAAAATTTCAATAAATATATTATTGGGGATTAGAATAATTCTAAATTAACATAGTCAAATCTCAGATATACAAGTATAAAGAAAATAATTTATTTAATATTGTAACCTATATGTAACATGAATGAAATATTTTACATATATTTGTAACAGAAATTTAAAATTAAACATAACTAAATAATATTTACTATGGATGCTGTTACTTTTGAAAAAGAATTATTGGTGGTTAGACCTAAGCTCTACAATTATGCGTGTCAACTAACAATGTGTGTTGAGGATGCAGAGGATTTGTTGCAAGAAACATGCTTGAAAATATGGACTAATGCTGAAAAGTTCATTACCGAGCAGAATTTTAAGGGATGGGCGTTTACGATTATGAAAAATATCTTCATTAATGATTATCGAAAGAACGCTAAACGCAAGCAGATAAATGATAGCACGCCTAATGACTATTTTTTAAATCTTACCAATGTCTATGCTCAAGAAACTCCTGACGGAACATTGTCGGAGAAAGAGATTAGGAACATTGTTAACAAGTTCAATGAAGAGTTACGCACGCCGTTTAAATATTATTTGGCTGGATATGAGTATAAAGAGATTGCCGAAACTATGGGTATTCCATTGGGTACGGTGAAAAGCAGGATATTTTTTGCACGCAAGAAGTTGCAAAAGATGTTGAAAGATTTCAGATAAGAAAATGGGTGGTTGGTGATTATGGCGTTGTCGACCAATTTATTTCACCCCTGATTCCTTATCCATTGATTCACTAGTGTTGTTGTTTTGCTCTTCTTCTCTCTTCTGTTGCAGCTTTTCTTTCTTTTTAAGTGTGAAGTGCAATAAGACTATAAGAAACAGTGTGGCGCCTATCACGCCGAAATAGTATAGATATTCGCCAGCGCGATAGTAGGGAAGACCGATAATTGACATTGCTATTAGATATAGTAGCAATGTCAATGGTATTATAACAGATTTCTTAAATCGCTTTGTTCTATTGGTTCTCATTTTTCGCTATTGTTGGTTCTTCGACTTCTTTTAAATACTTAGATGTGGCTGGATTAAAATGTCCTCCACTCAAGTAATTATAAATTTTTAGGCAAGCCCATGCATCGATTGCTGCATATTGCATTTGCGGCAACGTCAGTTCTTTAGCTTCCCAGTTTGACAATCGTTGTCCCTTGGATATACGTTCATCGAATAAGATTGCGTAAATTTTCTGTAGGCTTATATCGCTTATCCCTAGACTTTTTGAGATGTTTTGAATCTCAATGAATCCGTCGGGATTAATATTTTCCAGTGTGCGTTTCATTGTGCAGAAGTCATCTTTCAATGATATGCCCACTTTAAGAATTTCTTTATCCTCGATGAACTTTTTCAGTATGTTGGAGAATCCTGTGCGTTTCACTCTGATAAGGAAACAATCTTCGTCGGTGGAAAGCTGGATAAGAGCCATCTTGTTGAAATGTCCTTTGCGGAATGATGGGCGGGTTTCGGTGTCGAAACCGACAATCTTATGTTTTCTTAGATGGTTGATAGCGATCTTGGTGTGTGCGGCTGACTCTATGAGATGAATCTTTCCGGGAAACACCACCTGCTTCAATTCGGCTATCTCATCTTTTGTTATAGTGATTTTATGCATTTATTACGTTAGCAAATTTCATAATACAAAGTTAATGATGATTTTCGACAGAAACCATTTTATTAGTCCAATTTATTGAAATAAATTTTAAACAGCTCCTAAGATTATGAAAAAATAACGCTGCATTGTACCATTATATGGTATAGTGCTATTAGCGTTGAAGGAGATAAATATATACCCCAAAGAGTAATGATAAAAAATTATGATACAAAGGCTTGATGTGGTCTTGTGTGTGGTGGCAGTGAGTGTTGAAAGTAAAAATGAGAGTTGCAGTTAGAGAAGCAAAGTATTTGTTTAATTTTCATTTTCTGCTAATCAAAATAAGGCAAATAGCATAGATAGCCTGCGAAAGTTGAGTTTTTTTTGAAGACTTTCGCAGGTTATCGGCACTTTTTCTATAAAATATCATTAATTTTGTGTTTTAGAAGATATAATAAGATTGTATGGGACAGATTATAGTTGGCAGAAAAAGAGAACTAGCACAAATTAACCAGTATTATAATTCTGGCAAAGCCGAATTTATTGCAGTTTATGGAAGAAGGCGAGTAGGAAAAACCTATCTTATCCGTCAGTATTTTAAGAATCAATTTGCTTTCGATATGACAGGGGTTATGGAGGGTAGCAAGTCAGAGCAGATGACTGCGTTCCATACCGCTTTAAAAACTTATGGTTATAAAGGTAAGAAGAATCTAAATTGGATTGATGCTTTTTTTGCGCTTCGCCAACTGTTGGAATCCAAAATAGAAACTGGTAAGCGATGTGTGATTTTTATTGATGAGTTACCATGTCTTGATACACCCAAGGCTGGATTTGTAAATGCCCTTGGACACTTTTGGAATAATTGGGCAAACTGGCAACAAGATATTATGATGATTGTATGCGGCTCGGCAACATCGTGGATGGTACGTAATGTGATTGATAATCATGGAGGTCTTCATGATCGTATCACTCACGAAATACACTTGCACCCTTTTACTTTGGGCGAAACAGAAGAGTTTTTTGCAAATAATGGTTTTGTTTGGAATCGCCTTAGTATTATCCAAACTTATATGGCTATTGGAGGTGTCCCATACTATATGAGCCTATTCGAGAAGACTGATAGTCCTGCTACTGGTTTAGATAGGTTATTTTTCAGTGGGAATGCAGAACTCAAAAAGGAGTATCGCCGATTGTTTTCATCATTATTTAAGAATCCACAACCTTATATTGAAATTATATCTCTGCTGTCTAAATATCCAAAGGGATTAACAAGGGAGGAGTTAAGCGGAAAATTGAACACCTCAAACAATGGTAAGTTAGGCGATATGCTTACCGATCTTGTATATTGTGACTTTTTACGTAAGTACAATGTTAGAACAAAAAAGATTAAAGCTAATTCTGCAATTTATCAATTAGTGGATTTTTATACTATTTTCTATAATACTTTTGCGAGTAAAAATATTGTAGAGGAACATTTTTGGACTCGTAATGTAAATACTCCAGCCATTACCGCTTGGTATGGTCTTGCTTTCGAGCGTATATGTAAAGCTCATATTTCACAGATTAAGTCTGCATTAGGTATCGCAAGTGTATCAACGGAGTTTTATGCATGGAGAACAAATCAAGTAGAAAATGCGGCGCAGATAGATATCATTATTGACCGTGCAGATAACACTATAAACCTCTGTGAGGTTAAATATAGTGAAGATTTGTATAGTCTTGATAAAGAGGAATTCTTAAAGATACAAAACCGTATTAAAGCATTCAAAGAGGTGACAAGGACAAGAAGCAGTATAATACCTACAATGATTACCACTTTTGGAATGAAAGAAGGTATGTACAGCGACCAGATTCTATCAAAAATTGATATGGATGCGTTGTTTTAGAAATGATTTAATTAAAAAATTACATTCAAAAAATATAGCGTTAGTTAGAACTTGGTTGTCAAGATTTATTGCAGAATTAGATTGTAAATAGGAATCGCTGGGGGGGGGAGCCCAGCGATTCGTTTGTTTTGGAAAAGAGGTGGTTGTTATAACACTACTTTTGTGGTTTTTGAGCCTTGCTTCTTGATGAAAACACCGTTTGAAGGGTTCTCCACCTTCACGCCGTTCAAGTTATAATATTCAACATCACTACTCATATCATCAATAAGAGTTTCTTCTATGCCCGAGAAATTCTTTTCGGAAATAGTTCGGAAATTGCTCCATCCGTATGCAGTTGAGTATTGATTCTTGCTACCTGTTGGTACTATGAGTTCAGCGTTGTTATAAACACTAGATTCAAATACTTCAAGGTCTTTCATAGTTGGAGGTGTGGTATTCTTCGATACAATTTGCTTTATGTTATAGCAATCATTGAAAGCTGATTCGCCGATTTCTTTAAGACCGCTTCCTAGTTGCACGGTATTCAGGTTTGTACAGTTATAGAATGCATAAAATTCAATGTTAGTAACAGCATCAGGGATTATTATACTTGTTAAACCTTTGCTTCTATAAAAAGCTGAAGAACCTATACAAGTAATGCTATTAGGAATAACGGTATTCATACAACCGAATTCTAATGTGTTAGTAGCGGTATTGATAATCGCA
>CAZSHA010000014.1:0-37947 GCA_964606575.1 uncultured Muribaculaceae bacterium
GGGGGTCACGGGTTCGAGTCCCGTACGCACCGCAAGCGAAAGCCTTGAGATTAAATTTCAAGGCTTTCTTATTTTTGAACCATTCGCAACCTCAATTGTTATCAACAACGCGTTAAGCAACTCAACTTTACACACCTAATCTAGTAGTTTATTATGTTACGAGCGATTCTTCTTGTAGGTTTAGGGAGCGCAGGCGGCGGAATACTACGATACCTTGTCGGAAAATGGATGCACAACGTCACCTCCACTTCATTTCCACTCGGCACAATGGCTGTAAACATATTAGGATGTTTCATCATTGGGCTAATTTATGGCATTTTCGACAAAGGCACTTCTTCAAACGTCAATATGCAACTGCTACTAGCCACTGGATTCTGCGGAGGTTTCACCACATTCTCTAGTTTTGTGAACGAGAACTATGCGATGTTGCAAAATGGAAATATCGTCCATTTTGCCTTATACACCGGAATAAGCGTAGTTCTGGGGCTGCTCGTTTTATTTTTCGCCCACTGGCTCATCAAAATGGCTTAGAAGTTCAAAATGTTTGCGTAAGCAATTAATTTAAAGTAACTTTGCATGCCTTTTCATAGCACAAGGCACACAAACAAGAATTTTAATTACAAACATAACAACAATTTATGGAAACTATTAAGCCAGGCAAATACATCGAACTAGCTTACGACGTATATGAGTTAGACAACAAAGAAGAAGCGTTGATGATGAAGTTCACCGAGGAGCATCCCGACCGATTCATATTCGGCGTAGAAAAAGACGTTTTACCTGAATTTGAAAAGAAACTACAAGGGCTAAAAGCGGGCGACACATTCGAAATGACATTCAGCCCAGAGCAAGCATTCGGCGAGCATAACGAAGAATATGTGATGCAACTCGACAAAGCCATCTTCAACAACGAAGAAGGCGTGTTCGACAGCAAAATGGTATACGTGGGCAACGTAATCCCTATGATGACCGAAGACGGCTATCGTGTTCACGGCATCGTGCTTGACATTACCGACGACAAAGTTTCGGTAGACTTCAACCACCCGCTAGCAGGCAAGACCGTGAAATACAAGGGCAAAGTGGTCACCGTGCGTGACGCTAAGGCTGAAGACATGCAACCGGCGCAACATTCATGCGGTTGCGGATGTGGTCATGACCACGATTGCAACGACGGTTGTGGCGGATGCAACGGTTGCCATTAACAGCAAAAAACATAAAAGAAGTTAAAAATCATACTGTGTAACAGCACAATCATTTGCATTTATTGATAATAATTGTATATTTGTTTTGTGTTTTTCATAGTATTAAAATAAGATTAAGGTTTCAGCAGACTTCGTAGTGATACGAGGTCTGTTTTTTTCACCAGCATAGAGCATTAATATGCAAAAAGGGATTTTCAGCATATTGCCTACAAATCCCTTCATGTTAGAAAATCCATTCCAATAAGCTATGGGACAAGAACAAGCCGCAAGCCCAAATCGGAGTCGCCGTAAGTCGGAGTGCTGCGGGAGCGACCCGACACCCGGCAGTACCTCGCATTGGAGCTCCAGCTACCGCCACGAATCACGCGGTAAGAGCCTGTAGCAGGACCTGTAGGGTCGGTCTGTGCGGCGGAATCATAAGCGCCGTACCAATCACTGCACCATTCCCAAACGTTTCCGCTCATATCGTAGACCCCTAGCTCGTTCGGAGCTTTTGTCCCTACCGCATGGGTCACATATGACGAGTTGTCAGTATACCACGCCACATCCCCTATGGTATCGCCGCCCGAGTACTTATAGCCTTGACTCTTTTTGCCGCCTCGGGCGGCATATTCCCATTCAGCCTCAGTGGGCAGGCGGAATGTCCTGCCGGTAAGCTCGTTGAGCTTTGTTATGAACGCCTGGCAATCTTCCCAAGAAACTTTCTCGACAGGAAGATTTGCTCCGCTAAAGCTTGACGGATTGCTGCCCATAACTGCTGTCCATAACTCTTGGGTCACCTCATATTTGCCTATACAATAGTCGCTTAATGTAACTTGGTGCGTGGGACTTTCATCACTATAGGCATCGCTACCCTGCTCGGAGGTGGCTCCCATTGTGAATGTGCCGCCATCCACGAGAATCATTGAGAACGACACTCCGTTGGCTGTGATTTCAACATGATTCGTATAAGTTTCTATCTTGTCCAGCTCTTCATAGGGTACTTTATAGCTAGTCCCATCCACTTTTCTTAATATCACGCCCTGCGCCGCAGCAGAGATCGCAAACGATGATAGGGCTACCGCCATCACCGATTTTAATATTGTATTCATTTTCATTTCTTTATGATTTTACATGTTAATCCTTTTGTCTTTACCACATATATGCCCGATGAATAATCCGATATGGAAATCACCAAACAGCCGTCAGAGCCTATCACTCCGCTCGTCATAAGCGTTCCGCTCACCGAATAGATATGAACCCGAGTGCCAGGCTCGAAAGCACTGAACGCAAGGACGTCGCCCCCGCTCTTCATCTCTCCCTGAGGCGCTATAGCTGATTCCAACGAAGTTGTCGTATCATCATCAACAGCCTCATCGCTCAACGTGAATTGAGCCACCTCTTCGGCTTCCAGCGACAATCCCTCCCCGGTCGATGTGGTCACATTGATATAGCCGTCATCATAAGTGACGACCGGCTTGGTGTCCAGCGAGTATGAGAACTGCCCTCCACCATGCGTCCACACAACGAAACTATAGGTCTTATCTGCTTCTGCCGCTCTCACGCTGTTCGCAATTCCATGCAATGCGAACAGCGATAAAATCATTAACAGTTTTAGTTTCACCTCTTTAACTTTGATTAAATTAATACATTCTTTACGAATGTAAATTTACGCATAAAACAGCTTTCTGCTACCCCCCAAGTTAATTTTCGTTAATCATCCTCAATATCATTCCACTTTTCTGAATTACCCCATTTTTCAGCACATTTATCTACGTTTACGAACTTCAATGCAACGGAAAAAAGTGGAGTTCGTTGCATCTTGACAAACTGCGAAATTCAGGTATTCTCCAACGTGATGGTAGTCGCAAAAGCGGCAAATGGATTATCATCAAAAATAATAAGGTTTAAACGCTGTTCAACGACCACATGGGCTATTCTCTAACAATAATCTTAAAGACTGGTAGCATGCTGCTATTCTTATGCGTTTTTGCAATTTATTACAGTGTTTTTTCGTAACTTTGCAATTTATTAATCATGGGGGCAACCCAGTGACTAGAGCTGTTGTTCTTAATAAATAGGAGCAATGCGATATATGAGCATAGGCATTATGCCCTACGTCAAAAACAACACGATAAAACAATGACTGCAAATGAAGTCAAACGAAGATAAGGAAAAGGACAAGAAAAAAGAGAACGAAGAAATCATACAAAATGCCGCCAACAGCGACTATAAGTACGGCTTCGTCACCGACATAGACATGCACGTTATCCCCAAAGGGCTTAACGAGGATGTGGTACGCTATATCTCACAGATGAAAAAAGAGCCTGAATGGATGCTAGAATTCCGATTGAAGGCTTACCGCCACTGGCTCACAATGGAAGTGCCGACATGGGCACACCTCGATATTCCCGAGATAGATTTCCAAGATATAAGCTACTTCGCCGCTCCAAAGCAGAAAGAAGGGCCTAAAAGCCTAGACGAAGTAGACCCTGAAGTGCGGAAGACGTTCGACAAACTGGGTATCTCACTCGAGGAGCAAATGCGGCTATCGGGTATAGCGGTAGATGCGGTGATGGATAGCGTGAGCGTGAAAACCACCTACAAAGAACGCCTTGCCGAATTAGGCGTGATTTTCTGCTCTATTTCGGAAGCTATCAAAGACTACCCCGACCTAGTAAAGAAATATCTCGGCTCGGTGGTGAACTACCGTGACAATTTCTATGCGGCATTGAACAGTGCCGTGTTCTCTGACGGTTCTTTTGTGTATATACCTAAAGGCGTGCGTTGCCCTATGGAGCTATCCACATATTTCCGTATCAACGCAAAGGACACTGGCCAATTTGAACGCACATTGATTGTAGCCGACGATGACGCATACGTGAGTTATCTAGAAGGCTGCACCGCACCTATGCGTGACGAGAACCAGCTACATGCCGCCATTGTGGAGATTATCGTAGAAGACCGCGCTGAAGTAAAATACTCAACTGTGCAGAACTGGTATCCAGGCGACAAGGACGGCAAGGGCGGAATATATAACTTCGTCACAAAAAGAGGGCTTTGCCGAGGCGACTTCTCAAAACTGTCGTGGACGCAAGTCGAAACAGGTTCAGCCATTACATGGAAATATCCGAGCTGCGTGCTTCAAGGCGACAACTCGGTAGGCGAATTCTATTCAGTGGCTGTCACCAACAACCACCAGCAAGCCGATACTGGAACTAAGATGATACACATAGGGAAAAACAGCCGAAGCACTATTGTGTCTAAAGGCATTTCCTCTGGATTCAGCCAAAACAGCTACCGCGGACTAGTAAAAGTGTTGCCTAAGGCTTCCAACTGCCGTAATTTCACACAGTGCGACAGCCTATTGCTCACCGATACTTGCGGTGCTCACACGTTCCCTTATATCGACGTGCAGAACGACACTTCGGTAGTAGAACATGAAGCTACAACTTCTAAAATAAACGAAGAGCAGATATTCTATTGCAACCAGAGAGGCATTTCTACCGAAGATGCGATAGGACTCATTGTTAACGGTTACGCGAAAGAGGTAATGGCTAAATTGCCTATGGAGTTTGCCGTTGAGGCTCAAAAACTGCTATCAATCTCACTTGAGGGCAGTGTAGGATAACAACATAACACGAAAAACAAAGGAATATGGAAAATAAGCCAAACCTATTAACGATAAAAGACCTTCACGCAAGCATAGAAGGCAAAGAGATTCTTAAAGGTATCAACTTGGAAATACATCCAGGAGAAGTACATGCCATAATGGGTCCCAACGGATCGGGCAAAAGTACCCTATCGGCTGTGCTGACTGGTAATCCAGCTTACACGGTCACCGGCGGTTCTGCCGATTTCGGAGGAAAAGACCTATTATCGCTATCTCCAGAAGACCGTTCTCACGAAGGTCTATTTTTGAGTTTCCAATATCCAGTAGAAATTCCTGGTGTGTCTATGGTGAACTTCATGCGTGCCGCAGTGAACGAGAAGCGCAAATACTTCAACCAAGAGCCGCTATCTGCCAGCGATTTCTTGAAGTTGATGCGTGAAAAGCGTGCCATCGTGGAACTTGACAACAAGTTGGCTTCAAGATCGGTGAATGAGGGATTCTCAGGCGGAGAGAAAAAGCGTAATGAGATTTTCCAGATGGCTATGCTAGAGCCTAAACTGTCTATACTTGACGAAACAGACAGCGGACTCGATATTGACGCACTACGCATCGTGGCTGGCGGCGTGAACAAACTGAAAACCGAAAACAACGCAACCATCGTCATCACCCACTACCAACGCTTGCTCGATTACATCAAACCAGACTTTGTGCATGTGCTATACAAAGGCAGAATCGTTAAAACTGGTGGGCCAGAACTAGCTCTTGAGCTAGAAGAAAAGGGATATGACTGGATTAAAGAAGAATGTGACAAGAAACAAGATTAAAACAGTCGCCTATGTCTTCATTAAAACAATATATCGACCTTTTCAAGGACAACAGAGCCACTATAGAGTCGCACTCAGCCGCTGTGATGAACAGCATGAGAGATGCAGCCCTTAATGCTCTTGAAGGCAACCGCTTGCCCCAAAAAGGTGACGAAAACTACGAAATCTCCGACTTAGAAGCTGAATATGCCCCCGACTATGGTGTGAATATCAACCGCCTGGATTTCGGCTCTGACCCGACAAACGCATTTAGATGCGATATACCCAACATGAGTACGTGGCTATATTTTTCATTTAACGACACGTACTACAGTAGCCGAACAGCATCAATATCAATGCCCGAAGGCGTGTTG
The DNA here is from genome assembly GCA_964606575.1 of uncultured Muribaculaceae bacterium. GTDB lineage: Bacteria > Bacteroidota > Bacteroidia > Bacteroidales > Muribaculaceae > RGIG4576. Next base: position 5,972 of record CAZSHA010000014.1, read on the forward strand.
ATAGGTTCATTCAAGCAGTATGCCACTCAACATTACAGCCTACTGAGCAAACATTACGGCAAAATTGCTCCTCTAGACAATGCTGCCGTAGCGCTTAACACACTACTCGCACAAGACGGATTGCTTATTTACATACCAGACAATGTGTCGTTTGAAAAGCCATTGCAACTAGTGAATATCTTGAACGCCACAATACCTGTAATGGTTAATCGCCGCATATTAATCGTGCTTGGCGAGAACGCCCATGCGAAAATGCTGGCATGCGACCACACCCAGAACCAAGATATAGACTTCCTAAATTCACAAGTAATTGAATTATTCGCTGGAAAAAACTCATCATTTGACTTCTACGATTTGGAAGAGTCGGGAGAACGCACGCACAGGGTGTCATCTATGTGGGTTAAGCAAGAGGAAGGCTCAAACGTGCTTGTCAACGGTATAACGCTTGTCAACGGACACACTCGCAACGACTATTCAATTGACATCTCTGGAGAAAATTGCGAAACACACCTATACGGTATGGCTATTGCAGGTGGCGAGCAACATATCGACAACCACACTGAAATTAAACATAACGTAGGACACTGCTCTAGCAACGAATTATTCAAATACATACTTGAAGACAAAGCTCGTGGAGCTTTCTGCGGCAAAATCCTTGTAGCACCTGATTCTCCTAGAATCGAGGCATATCAAGGCAACCGAAATATATGCATGTCACCAGAAGCAAAAATGTACTCTAAGCCACAACTAGAGATTTACACCGACGATGTGAAATGTAGCCACGGCTCAACTATAGGACAGCTTGACCAAGATGCCATTTTCTACATGCAGGCAAGAGGAATATCAAAGCAAGAAGCACGCATGCTGTTAATGCAGGCTTTCATGGCTGACGTTATTTCGACAGTACGCATGGAATCATTGAAAGACCGATTAAGGCACTTGGTCGACAAACGCCTTTATGGGAAATTGGCTCTTTGTCGGCAATGCTCTAGCGAGTGCCACGATATTATAAACAATATTGAGCAATAGCACAGCAGGAAACTTATGTTGACCAACCAGGACATATTAAAAATACGCAAAGACTTCCCTATCCTTGACACAAAAATAGAGGAACGTCCTCTTATATATCTCGATAATGCTGCCACATCGCAAACACCAAACGAAGTGGTCGACACGATTGATTACATGTACCGCAATCTTAAAGCGAACGTGCATAGAGGAGTACATACGCTATCTCAACTTGCCACCGACCGACAAGAAACAACTAGGGAAAAAGTTAGACAATATATAAATGCCCATAGCACCGAAGAGATAATTTTCACACGAGGAACTACGGAGGCTATAAATCTTGTAGCATCCTCATTCGGCGGAACTCTAGACCACGGCGATGAAATAATAATCACCGCAATGGAACACCATGCTAATATAGTGCCTTGGCAATTGCTTCAACGCAACAAACGTATTCGCCTCCGTGTAGTCCCTATTAACGAACAAGGGGAAATCAGAATCTCCAACTATGAGGATTTGTTCACAGAGAACACCCGTTTTGTCGCAATAAGCCACGTTTCCAACGTACTCGGAACAGTGAACCCAGTAAAAAAGATGATTGAAATCGCACACAATCATGGAGTCCCTGTATTAGTTGATGGAGCGCAAGCCGTTTCATACATGAAAGTAGACGTGCAAGACATAGATGCCGATTTCTACGCATTCTCGGCACACAAGATGTATGGTCCTACTGGAGTAGGCGTTCTTTACGGCAAAAAGAAATTCCTAGACAACATGCCGCCATATCAAGGCGGTGGAGAAATGATAGGAACTGTCACATTCGAGAAAACGACATTTGCAAAACTACCTTATAAATTTGAAGCCGGAACACCCGATTTTGTGGGCATTGCCGCTTTCGGCACAGCCATTGACTACATTCAACGCATCGGTATCGACAACATAGCCGAACACGAAGACCGATTGATGAAAGCCGCAACCGAATGTCTTCTTAAAATCCCAGGAATGAAAATATATGGCACTGCCGAAAACAAAAGCGCAGTTATCTCTTTTCTCGTTAATGGAATCAACTCCTACGACATGGGAACAATCCTTGATAAATTAGGCATTGCCGTTCGCACAGGACACCATTGCGCCGAACCACTTATGCACAGATTAGGCATAGAAGGCACTGTACGCGCATCTTTCGGGGTATACAACACAATGGAAGAAGTGGAGCTTTTCGTAAAAGCCGTGGAACGTGTAGCTAAAATGTTTTCTTAATTATGACATTGATTGAATCCCTAACAGCTGGCTACATAAAATCTATTGACTTCGATTTAGCAATAGGTAGTGATACATACGCTCAGACCACAATCTTGCGACATGACCCAAGATGCAGAGTGTATTACTGTTTCAAAAACGAAGATACCCGAGAAGATGGCGAAGACCGCTGCGGCAATGACACCTACATTGAAATATGCCGTTCATTAGCTGAAATCATAAGCAGCAACGACACCCAGGATGAAATTAATATTATATACAGCCTGACGATGACCACGGCAGACAATCAGAAACATGTCTTCAACAACTCTAATGCTGAATTATCTGCCGACAATCTTAAAAGAATCATCAGCACGCTAGCTCACCACATCGACGAATTCACATTCCTACCAGCCTTCACCCCATATCTATAAGATTCCTATAGGCTCTCGGAAAAATATGGTTGGTGAAGTGGGGTATCAAGCGTAAAGTTTAGCTAGTCTGAACATAAAGAATTTTATGCTATAACGAGCTAAAAAAAGGAAAACAAGCATGTTTTCGCTCGTTTCCCTTATTGATTTTCAGTTGTTCACAAAATCATCACGCATTAATATTCTTCTTCGTCGAAGAAGAAGTCGTCTTTACTTGGATAATCAGGCCAAATATCTTCGATACATTCGTAAGTTTCACCCTCATCTTCCATTTCTTGAAGATTCTCAATCACTTCAAGAGGTGCTCCCGAACGCATCGCATAGTCAATAAGTTCTTCTTTGGTTGCTGGCCAAGGAGCATCTTCAAGTTTTGTCGCTAATTCTAGTGTCCAATACATAGTTATCTTTTTAATGTTAATTTCTATCTAAATAATTTTGCGCAAAAGTAATATTATAATTGTATAGTTAGCACTCTTTGTCCCAAAAATTTTCAAGTATTTGACTATCAACATTGTTAAATCTTGCAAAAACGAAGAAAAAATCGCTCAAACGGTTCAAATACCTAATCAGAAGCGTATCAATATATACTTCGTCAGCCAGTTCCACGACACGGCGTTCACACCGTCGTGTCGTCGTGCGGCACACGTCAGCTACCGAAGAAGCCTTCGATCCTCCAGGCAGCACAAAATTATTCAACGCAGGCAATTTAGAATCAATATCATCTATAGCATTCTCCAGCACCTCAATGTCGGCATCGCTCAGACCTCGCACCGTTGTTTCCAAATTATCTGGATTATCGGTAGCTAAATAACACCCTATATTGAACAGTTTGTTCTGCACCACCGCTAAAAATCTGCCCCAATCTTCATATCGCTCCTTTACCATTGCCGACAGAAGACCGACAAACGAATTCAATTCATCAATAGTGCCATAAGCCTCAATGCGTGTTCCGAATTTCTTGATGCGTTTTCCTCCCACCAATGAAGTAGTCCCCGCATCGCCGCCTTTAGTGTAAACTTTCATATCATTCGATTTCGTTAATTATTTTCTCTAAAGCACCTAACATATCATCAGCCGACTTTACCTCCACCATACGGGACAACACGTCACCGTGAGCAAAAGGAGAACCAGCCGTTTCAGCAATTTGTTTTATCTGATTATCGAAAATCCCACCGATATTAACGATAAGCAATTTCTTGTAATTTCCTATCGATAAGTTGAAGGACAACGTTGCAAGCCACTCGTCAAGAGTACCAATACCCCCAGGCAACACCACGTACACGTCACCCATCTCTATCATACGAGCTTTGCGATCATTCAAGTCCTCTGTTTCTATCACCTCATCGTTCAACTCTGAGCAACGGTATTTGAACATTTTAGGTATTATCCCTATTACTTTACCGCCATTGTCATGTGCAGCTTGTGCCGCAACCCTCATCAACCCGGCATGAACACCTCCATACACATAGTTATGACCATTTTTGGCAATCCATGTGCCTAAAGCCTCGGCACAATCTTTATTCTCTTGTGGAATTTTCTCCCTAGAAGAACAATATACCACTATATTTTTATTTTCCATATTCTACGTTTTTAGATTTAAACATCGATTCAATCAAATTCAAGTCCGACTTCACTTCAGCCTGCATCAGATAGTCGTCTTTTCTTTCATATAGATGCTTATATATTTCAACCGCTTTCTGTTCATCTTCTTCTAAAACCAATGCGATAGCACACTGCAATCGGCACTTACCGCTCATCACCTTGGAGTACTGCTTTATATATGCTTTCATCGGTTTGTCCAACAACTTCTTCGCTTCCTCTTTCTCTCCTTTCAGAAGGTACAGGTATATTAATTCACACACCGCCTCTCGATAAAACAACTCAAGAACATCCTCTTTATGATCAACGACAGATTTCATCATTGAAAAAACCTCATCGTACCGCTCCATATCAAGAAGCCGTGATGCTTTCATCATTTCCACCTGCAACAAGAAAACATTTTTATAGTCAATAGGCTCTGGCACGTCAAAATAGTCATCGGGCATATCCTTTGGCAGAACGCCTGCCTGCCCCATAGCATTCACATGCAACATTGCACTCAGATATTTGCGTAACGTCATGTCCTTCCTTAGAAGAAACAGATTAGCTCCATCATTGGTCAGACCTTTTATAGGTATACCATTAATCAGAATCAAGAATACGCCAACCAAGGATGTTATCGATAAAAACACTGCAACTAGAGCATGCACATTTCCTAACAACCATATAAGAGTCAGCAACGCTGTTAATAGTATATTAAAAATTATACCGCCAGCATTATACCAGAACACGGGCAGTTTATAAATCGGGCAATCAGGAGGCAACAACAAGCATTGCCCTCCAGTTCCAGCTATTCCAAACTTTTTAATCTTTAGCTTGCCGTCTTGCTTCAGCAGCACGTAGTTCAATATCCTGAATGACACAAACTTATATCCAGTAAGCAATCCGAATGTCAAATGCCCTGCCTCATGCGCTATTATCTGCAAGAATGTACCCACAAAAAATGACAACAGAGAAACGACTAAAACCACAGCCAGCTCCACCACATCAGTTTTTGCGAATTTATTCAGAAATTCTACTATGGTCATATCGGAAAACAAGCCAATGCAAAGCACCACGCCACCGAACCCGATAAAAATACCTACCAATAATGACAATATCAATTTTAATGCCTGCTTCATATCCTGTCTTTACAAATAACTTATCAGTTCATCCACTTGTTCATCGGTAGTAGCCCAACTGGTAGCAAAACGTATCACAGAGTGGTTTGCTCCAACTTTTTCTATGAAATTAAATCCTACAAACTTTGACAACTCCGCCACCTTTGAGTCCTCAAACACCACAAATTGCTGATTGGTGGTAGAATCGAGATAAATAGGATAGCCCTTCTCCTCAATAGCCTTACGCAAACGCATAGCTTGGTCAACACCATTCTTTGCAATCTTCATATATAAGTCATCGGTAAATAACGTGTCAAACTGCAATCCAAGCAACCAACCCTTAGCCAACAGTCCTCCCCTGTTTTTGATTGAGCCACGTGTCATGTGTATATCCTTGTTCAATATTACAACAGCTTCGCCAAACAAAGCTCCAACTTTCGTACCGCCTATATAAAAAGCATCACACAAGCGAGCCATATCAGGAAGCGTAACATCATTATCGGGAGCAACAAGAGCATAGCCTAAGCGAGCTCCGTCTATATACAACATCTGATTATAACGGTTGCACACTTTACGTATATCATAAAGTTCCGACAACGTATAAATCGTACCATATTCAGTAGGATTTGAAATATACACGACCTTTGGCACAACCACATGCTCCTCGCCATAAGCATCAGACGTAGCCTCCTTCAGATATTGGGCAAGTGCCATAGCGGATATTTTACCCTCTTTGCAATCCATAGGCAACACACGGTGACCGCATGCTTCTATAGCTCCAGCCTCATGCAGGAATATGTGACCAGTATTAGGAGATACTACACCCTCATTATGACGTAATATTGAGTCTAGTACAATGGCATTCGTTTGAGTTCCTCCAACCAGAAAATGCACTCTGGCATCGGGAGCATTGCATGCACGCGCTATCTTTTCACGTGCAGAGTTGCAATAATCATCATTACCATATCCTGGATTCTTATCAAGATTTATTTCAAAAAGCCGTTTCAAGACGAGCGGATGCGCCCCCTCCATATAATCGCTATTGAATTTTATCATAATTCGTCACTTAAATACCTTATCACACATCTATAATCCTTGCAAAATTAGCATAAAACATCATTAAACCTGCATTACACCATAAAAAAAGACCGATTCTTCTCGAACCAGTCTTTTAAAACCTAAATAATTAACCTTAAAATATAAATCTAATGCTTATGAAAAACATTGCAAATGTAATGCCTGCTATTAAATCTCGCAATAGCTTATGTTAAAAACTATTGTAAATTAACTTTTAGAGTGTTAAAAACAGGGTATCCTAAGGCTAATTTTTTATTTTTACATATCAAACGTAAGGGTTGCTCCTGATTTTTTCACCGAAAGGGTCACATTAGCACCTTCTATCATAGGATAATTTTCATCAACGTGACCGACAGGGAAATTAAAGACAATCGGAATATTATATCCTTTCAACTCCTCGTTAAGCATGTCATACATATTCTTAAAATCTTCATCACCCTTATAATCGGTAAACTGACCTATGATAATACCTTTCAACTTGTCGATAACACCATTTATCTTCAATAATTGAACCATTCGGTTGATGCTTGATATACGTTCGCTCACATCTTCGACAAACAGTATTATATTATCATTCTTCAAGAAATCATATTCAGAGCCTATCATTCCACAGAATACAGCCATATTACCTCCTACAAGCATTCCCTTAGCAGTTCCCAAGTGGTTATATTCATGTGCAGGAATCTCATATTTAGGAACTCCACCAGCCAATATATTACGCAATGCAAGACTACATGAATCTGGCTTATTAGGATTTTCACTAAATAGCTTCTCCACCTCTTTTTCATATAAATAACCGCACATGTGAGCATGAATACTCATAACTCCGCTATTAACCATGCTAGCATGAACCGAGGTTATATCACTATAGCCTATAATCCATTTGGGATATTTAGCCAACGTGTCTAGCGGTATATCCTGCAACTGCTGTATCGAGCCATACCCGCCACGTGTGCTGATAATAGCCTTTATCTCAGGATTTCTCAAAGCCCACAGCATATCTTCCTTACGTTGCTCCTTCGTTCCAGCAAAAGAACCGTGCCTTGTCCCGACATTAGGAGCTAGGACTGGAGTATACCCCCACTCTTTCAACACTTTCATTCCAGCCTTAGCATACTCTTTCTTAGGATAGCTAGCCATGCTTAGTATAGCAATCTTATCTCCAGGCTTCAACGATGCAGGACGCACCATTTTTTTGTTTTGAGCTACAGCCAGCGTTGACACGCACACCAGCATTGATAGCATCAATGTTAGTTTCTTTCTCATTTTGTATTCTTATTGTTAATTTATATTTATATAATATATCCCACCTCTTTAAAAGCATAAGTGCTTCTCGCTCCACATTCCTGTTCCAGTACAAGCATTCCAGTGGGTTCAACATCAGCTATTTTTGCTTCAAAGACTGTACCGTCAGCCAACATAAAACGATGTAGGTTACCGTCATTTCTATACAGCTTTGATAAATACTCCTTATGTAAACTAGTGAAAGAAAGCTCATCATATCTACCAAATCCACAACGACGTTCGATAGCCTCGCACACTTTATGCAAAACCTCATCTATCGACACCTCATGACCTAGAATCTGCGACAACGACACTGGATTAGGAGCATCGCTCACGAACTCCGACTGATTCACATTTATACCTACTCCTATTATGGTGTGGTTTATCACAGTTCCCATTATAGAATGTTCTATCAATATTCCGCAAATCTTACGGTCTTTAAAATAAATGTCGTTAGGCCATTTCACCGTAAATCCATCGGCATATTTTGATAGTTCCTCAACCAAAGCGAGCGATACAGCCTCACTTATCACAAACTGATTGGCTACCGCTACTGCGGGCTTTTTGAGCAACATTGAGAAGATAACATTTCTTCCTGTTTCCGATTCCCATGAATTACCTCGTTGACCTCGCCCAGCCGTTTGCTCTGGCGTGTGAATCACCGTACCCGAAGGCAACATCATCGCCATTCGGCTTAAATAGGTATTAGTTGACTCCGTATTATGTACCAGTATATACCTAGGCATTGCTCACTCTCCTGGGAACACCAACGTTATCTCTCGCGAGCCGCCTTCTTGCTCAACCATTTCAACCTCTACGGTATCATCAGGCAATAAACTTTCTATACGTTCAGGCCACTCTATAAAGCACAAAGCCCCACTATAGAAATAATCTTCCACTCCTATTTCCTCAGCCTCTTCCTCACTTTCTAAACGATAACAATCGAAATGATAAATCAATTCAGCTGTGGTTTCGCTACGATATTCGTTGATAATAGCAAATGACGGTGAGTTAGCAATGTCTTCTACCCCCAGTTCCTCACATAGTGCCTTGATAAACGTAGTCTTGCCTGCACCCATTTCTCCGTTAAAAGCAAATACTGTGTAATCGCCCATAACAGCAATAAACTCATGAGCAGCCTCCTTTATCGCTTCAAGCGATTGTATAGAAATCTTTTTCTCTTTCATCAGCTTATCTATTAAACAATTGCGAAGTTAAACAATTTCCACGTAAAAACAAACCACTAACACCACCTTGCATTCACAGTTCCAACAACTCCAACCATTATATTAACCATCAAAAATACCCAAACCAACATTTATAAACGATATAAACTATTAATAAGAGAGCATCGTATATCTAAAATCACTAAATTTATACCGAATTTGGGGATTTGACAAAAAACATATCTTTGCAACAAATATAAATAGCTATGATACAGAGGACAATATCAAATTCAATCATCAACGATTTCAATTTAATCGAGGAAGAGAATGGTCTATTAAAAGCATACGAGTTTAAATGGAAGCCTAAAAAGAACGTTAAACTCCCCCAAAAATTCACAGATACTTATTCTGTATCTTCTTTTGAAGTCATAACTCCCGGAAACGACATGGACTTCGTAAAATAAAATCATTTTTCGAGGTCTGTGTTTTCTATAGTTTTCATTGTAGATTTAACACGGGACTTCTGGTTGCCGAATCTATAAGAAACCGACAGCATAAACGACTTTTTCAATCGCCAATCCTCAGAACACCCCACATAATCACCATTCACAACATTGACACTCGTTGGACTATAGTGACTTGACAAGAACGGATTAGAAGCTGTTAAACTTACTTGAAGCCTATTATCTCTCATAAATCCACGTGACAAATCAAAAGAGCACCAATATGTAGCATCCTTATAGCTATATGGAGTTTCAAAACCTCCTCCATTCCGCCCTACGCTTGCCGCAAACACAATACCCCAAGGCAAGCGTTGCTCTATCTGCGAGAATGCATAAACAATCCACCTTTTAAGGCTTACGTCCATATTCCTGTTTTCTACTTTTCGGTTTATGGCTTGCAACGTAAACGACCAACAAGTCTTATGGAAAGGCGACCAACGCATATAACTCATAATCTCTAATGAACGGTATTTTCCACTACTAGTATACGTATTGTATCGTTTACCATCTTGGACATAATCATAAGCCGTAAACAAATCATTCGATTGCTTGTGCGACAGCGAAGTTCTTAATATAAACCGAGGAAGCAACATCATATAATTCACCGTTATATTATGATGTTTCGCACTTTCTATGTTTGGGTTGCCGAACGACACCGATTCCGGGGTTTCAATTATCGATGGATTTATATACCCTATTCTAGGACGCTCTATCCGTACATTATAATTCACACCCACAGAATGTGTTTTACCAATATCATATTTTAGTCCAAAAGACGGCACGAAATCACCAAGACGTTTACTGAAATCCGGATTGCTTCCGTCTTTATACACTCCTCTCATTTTACAAAGTTCATATCTTGCTCCAGCTTTCACCTTCACATTTTTTACATCCACACCCAATTCACCATACAAAGCTCCAATATGAGAATTATAAGTAAAATCGGATTCAGTTCTTTTACCGTTATCATAACTATCCACACTTGTTGAATTGTTATAACGATATATATACTTTGCCCCTGTATTCAGAGTAGCTGTTTTTCCAATAGGCAACATATAATCAATTTGTAGCGTATGCTCCCTAAAATCTTCTTTTTTATTAAATCTCCTATAAACATAATCAATCGGTACATTCTCAACATTTTCATATTTCTGAGATACCTCGTTGTCATCGCCACCAACTTGTACCAAATAAGATAACGACACTACCTCTCCATCCTTTCTTGTCAAATGTTGATAGTCCACACGACCAACACAGCTATATGGATTATATGGAAGATAGGTGTATTTATCTTTATATGAGTAATTACCTCCATTATTCGGATATGCAAAAACCGTAAAACCAGCACCACCATTTTTAAATCGGTTGAAAACCGCATCAAATGAAACTGTTATCAGATTCAGGCTATCAATATCATAACTACCAGAAACATTCACCATGTGGCTTTTCCCCTTCATATTGGAATCATCATACGCATATAATCTATAGCCATTCTTTCTATAATCATATTCCGTTAAAGACCATTTTTTCATATACTCACCGCTATAGTTGCCATAGCCATAACTTGCCTCTAACGACAACTTGCCAAGCTGTGTCATAGCATAAATATTGCTTGAATAAGAACCATTGTCTTCAACCCACCCTCGAATATTTCCAGCAACTCCGTCTATTATGGCATACTTCTTCATCACTATATTTAAAATGCCGTTTACCCCTTCTGCATCATACCTCGCTCCTGGAGTTGTTATCACCTCCACACATTTCACTTGGCTCGCAGGTATCGTAGCAAGCACTTCCTTGGAAGAAAGCACCCCGTTCGGCTTGCCGTTCTTATATATCATAAAATCATCGCTACCGTTCAACAGCACATTATTCTCACTATCCACAGTCACCGACGGCACTTTCTTTAATATCTCTATTATGGTCTTTGTTGCCGACTCCTTGTCATTGCTCACATCATAAATGATTTTATCAACATCATTCTTTATAGTCTTCCGTTGAGCCACCACCTCGACCTCTTTTAAATGCCCTGCTAACGAATCTGTTTTTTCTTCTTGAGCATTCCCAACATTAGCAGATAGCACCAACGTCATGACACTTATAAATAAAATTTTATCCATATTATAATGATTTAAATTCAGTGCCAAAGTTAAAACCAACAAACAAAAGGCTCGCTACAACCTATTGTAACAAGCCTTAATAGCACTACTGGTATTCAACGTGTTATAAAAAAATTTTATAACACAACTTATCAATCAGCAACCATACGCATTACAAAGTCTTTCAATGGTTCTGTGAGGTTCATTTTCTTAGCTATACGCACCTTCTTGGTATTAGCCGAATAAATATTGGTATAACCCATACATATAGATGTTTCCGTATAGGAAAATCCGCAACACATCAAGGCTATTACGCATAACTCGTCATTTGACAAGTTAGGATAAGACTCTGATATTCGGGTTATGACATTATTGTAATTAGCATCGACAAAAAAACGTAAATCTTTCCAAAAGTCATCAGGCAGACTAGTAACTTGCATCCGTTCCTTAAACTTATCCATGAATGCTCTAGGAGAACCGCTGAACCTATGCGACAAATCTATTAATTCACGTATTTTCCCGATCTGGTCATTAAGTGCCTGCTTCAACCTTGATTCATTCTCGCACATCTTCAACAATATTTCTTTAGACTCTCCGCACTCAGTTTGAAGCCGCTCTATCAGTTCTCTATTCAGTCTTGCCGCCATGACCATCTTAGCTACAATCACACATAATATCGCCAGCAATAGCAGAAGTGACACAGCCAGTAAATTAATGAATCCAGCCTGACTATTCTTATGCTCTAACGACTTGCCACCCATAACAGAGTTTACATGTCCCAGACAAGTCGCCCTGTGAGCTTCAATATCATCACCCGAAACAACAAGAGCCGTATCTATCGAACGCTCTGCAATACGATAAAGGCTCACCGATTCTGCCCCATTCTCTCCTTCTATTGCCATAGCCTTATAAATGAGCGAACGCACATATTTTTCTTCATCTCCTATTTTGCTGTAATAGTTCAATGCCGAGTTAATCAATGAGGTATCTTCCATCGGACAACCGTTTTCATGCCTAGCCTGCGTATATAAAAGTGCGTAATATGCCTTATTGCTTTCACCTTCCAATTGCTCAGGGTCTATATGATTCAGCAGCACCAATGCGCTATCAGGATGAGAATACATCAACCCTTCAGCCGCCTCAAGTCTAGCATCCACGCTATAGCTTGCACAACCGCACATCATCAATAAAACTCCGATAAACGTAAATATTATTACTCTCATATTTGCAAGCGTTTTTTGTTTTACCTTACAAAGGTAGCGAAATCCTCCCAACGAGCGTGTTAAATTATCGTATATCTATAATTTACGCATAAAAAGTCAGCAAAACCTCCATTTATAAATATTTTTGACATTATTTTTTGGAGTTTTGACAAATAAATATAACTTTGCAAGCACAATAAACAACAATTTGACATGACTACAATTCTTACACATCACACATTTCATCATCACGGCATCCTGCATGGCGGTAGGCGGCTTTTTGATATACACATTAGATGTGACTAAGAATGAAATATATTTGCCGACTTCCGCCAATAGCGCAGTCGGCTTTTTATTTAAGATTATTAACTGGAATCAGATAAATATCGCCGAAAGGCATACAAACTGATTCAAAACCTATAAACACGATTATGTTACGCATTGCAGTACAATCCAAGGGTCGCCTATACGATGAAACAATGGAGCTTTTAGGCGAGGCTGGTATCAAACTGACGGCAGTTAAACGCACTTTGCTTGTTCCTGCCCGCAATTTTCCAGTAGAATTATTATTCCTTCGTGACGACGACATCCCCGACTCCGTAGCTACAGGTACAGCCGATATAGGTATTGTGGGACTTAACGAAGTGCTAGAAAAGCGTCAAAAAGTAGACATCATTAAAAACCTAGGATTCAGCAAATGCCGTTTGTCATTAGCCGTTCCGCAAAGGCATTATTACCAAGGAATAGAATGGTTCAACGGCAAGAAGATTGCGACATCCTACCCACGCATCCTTGAGGATTTTTTGAAAAAAACCAAAATAGAAGCCGATATACACGTGATAAGCGGCTCAGTAGAGATTGCCCCCGGCATTGGGTTAGCCGATGCAATATTCGATATAGTTTCATCGGGCAGCACACTTGTGAGCAATAACCTCGTGGAAGTGGAAACCGTTCTGGCTTCGGAAGCCGTGCTTATAGGCAATACACAGAAATTGGATGAAGACAAGCAACAGATTCTTGATGAGTTACTTTTCCGCATCGAAGCTGTGAAAGAAGCTGAAAATAAAAAATATGTGCTTATGAACGTGCCACGGACAAAACTAGACGACGTGGTAAAAATATTGCCAGGTATAAAAAGCCCGACTATACTTCCTCTTGCCGACGAAAACTGGTGTTCGGTTCACACGGTTATTGAGGAAAAATATTTCTGGGAAATAATAGGCAAATTGAAAGCTGCAGGAGCAGAAGGATTATTAGTGCTTAACATTGAGAAAATGATTCCATAATGATAGATATTTTTTTATATCCCGAACGCAACCAATGGCAAGAATTGATGAAACGTGCCATAAACGACTCAGCAGAAGTGCGGTCGTCGGTTGCTGGCATCATAAACGAAGTGCGTGCTAAAGGCGATGAGGCTTTACGGGAATTTAGCCGAAAATTTGACGGTGTTGAAATAGGCAAGCTACGTGTGAGCGAAAGCGAAATTGACGAAGCCGACGACATTATAGCTCACCCTCTAAAACAAGCTATTGCCGTAGCCGCCAAGAACATCTCAAAATTTCACAAGGCACAACGCATGGAGGAAATAACGGTGGAAACCGTGCCTGGCGTGAAGTGCAGCCAACGCGCGGTTCCTATCTCAAAAGTAGGATTATACATCCCGGGTGGAAATTCCCCGCTGTTCTCCACCGTACTAATGCTTGCCATACCAGCACGCATAGCTGGTTGTAAAAAGATAGTGCTTTGCACACCACCGAACAAAGAAGGCAAAGTGCATCCAGCCATTTTATACGCTGCTCGTGTTGCTGGTGTTACCGAAATCTACAAGGTGGGAGGAGCTCAAGCTATCGCAGCCATGGCATACGGCACAGAAACAATTCCGCAAGTATACAAGATTTTCGGACCAGGCAACCGTTTCGTAATGGAAGCAAAGCAACAAGTCAGTACCCAAACTGCGGCAATCGACATGCCCGCTGGTCCTTCGGAAGTGATGATTATAGCCGACGATCAAGCCAATCCGCAATTTGTGGCAAGTGACTTCCTATCGCAAGCCGAGCATGGCATCGACAGTCAATCTATCCTGCTCACCACAAGCAAGGATTTTGCACAAGCCTTGCCTAACGTGCTAGAAGAAATGCTCAACAGCCTGCCTCGCAAGGATATGATGCTGAAATCACTATCCCATAGTAGGATAATAGTGCTTAATGACGACAAAGAGATTATGGATTTCGCCAACGAATACGCTCCAGAGCATCTCATCATCAACCACACCTTTGCCGACACCCTTGCCGACAAAGTGGAGAATGCCGGATCAGTATTCCTAGGAGCATATTCGCCCGAAAGTGCTGGCGACTACGCCTCTGGAACTAACCACACTTTGCCGACAAGCGGATACGCTCATGCCTACAGCGGCGTGAATTTGGATAGCTTCTGCAAAAAGATAACTTTCCAACGATTAACTAAAGAGGGATTGGACTCTATAGGCAAGGAAATAGAAATCATGGCTGAGAATGAAGATTTGATGGCGCACCGCCTAGCTGTTACGGTGAGAATGAAAAATTAATCACGACTATTATGAATCTTGAGAAATTAGTTAGACCCAATATATTAAAGCTGAAACCATACAGCTCGGCTAGAAACGAGTTCACCGGTTCAGCCTCGGTTTTCCTTGATGCCAACGAGAACCCCTACAACGAGCCTTTCAACCGTTATCCCGACCCCTTGCAACGCATCGTGAAAGAACAGTTGGCGGCACTGAAGGGCGTAAACCCTGAAAACATATTTCTAGGAGTCGGAAGCGATGAAGGTATAGACCTCGCTTATCGCATATTCTGCCGTCCAAGCATCGACAACGTTGTGGCAATATCGCCTAGCTACGGCATGTATGAGGTGTGTGCCGACATCAATGATATCGAATACCGCAAAGTGCCGTTATCCGACACTTTCGATTTCGAGCCGTCGGAACTATTCGCCGTAACCGATGACAACACCAAATTAATATGGATTTGCTCTCCTAACAATCCTACAGGTAACGCCTTCGACATGGAGAAGATTCAAGCCGTGGCTAAAGGTTTCAACGGAATTGTTATGGTAGATGAGGCTTATATAGACTTTTCAAGCAGAGGCAGCATGCTTTCATGCTTGAGTGAATACTCTAACATCATTGTGTTGCAAACGTTTTCAAAGGCTTGGGGACGAGCAGGGCTGCGTTTAGGCGTAGCTTACGCAAGCTCCGAAATAATAAGCTATTACAACAAGGTGAAATATCCTTATAACGTGAATATGCTCACTCAAGAAATGGCAATAAAAGCACTGGATAGAAGCGATGAGGTGAACGCATGGGTAACTGAACTATTGGAAAGCCGACACAATTTGGCACAACGCATTGAGAACCTCAATTGCGTGAAACATATCTATCCGAGCGATGCCAATTTCCTTTTAGTCAAAGTGACCGACCCCGACGGACTTTATCAACACCTATGCGATAAAGGCATTATAGTACGCAACCGCAACCGCATAGAAAAATGTGCAGGATGCCTACGCATCACCGTAGGGACAACACAAGAGAACGACCAACTAATAAACGCCATTACCGACTATGACCGAAAATAAACTGACACGCGCATTGTTTATCGACCGTGACGGCACTATCATAGTAGAACCGCCTATTGATTTTCAAGTCGACTCGCTTGAAAAACTTGAGTTTATACCCCGAGTGATGCACAACCTTAATTTTATTAAGTCGCATCTTGACTATGAATTGGTAATGGTAACCAATCAAGACGGACTAGGCACCGATTCGTTCCCTACGCAGGATTTTGCCGCTCCGCACAATAAGATGCTTAAAACGCTAGGAGGAGAAGGCATAGTTTTTGACAACATAATAATCGACAAGACTTTTGAGCATGAAAATTCGCCCACCAGAAAGCCAGGGACAGCCTTGCTGGGCAAATACATGTCGGGAGATTACGACCTTGCCCGTTCTTTCGTCATAGGCGACAGGCTAACCGATGTGCTTCTGGCACGCAACCTTGGAGCAAAAGCTATTCTCATAGGCGACGAGGTTTCAGGAAAGGCTCAAATCGAGGAAGCGGGACTTTCTGATGTGTGCGTATTAGTCACCCCGTCATGGGACAGGATAAGCGATTTCTTGCGTGGAGGTTCACGCACTGCAACTGTGAAACGCACCACCAGCGAAACCGACATCGACATATCAATCGACCTTGACGGTACTGGCGCTTGCTCCATATCCACAGGATTGGGGTTCTTCGACCACATGCTATGCCAAATAGGAAAACACTCGGGCATGAACCTAACAATCAAAGTTAAAGGCGACACTTGGGTCGATGAGCATCACACTATAGAAGACACAGCCATCGCGCTGGGCGAAGCCATACGCATTGCGTTAGGCGACAAACGAGGCATCGAACGCTACGGATTCGTCTTGCCTATGGACGACTGCCAATGTACCGTAGCTCTGGACTTCGGCGGACGCAGCTGGCTAGTATGGGATGCCGAGTTTAAGCGTGAGAAAATAGGCGAAATGCCAACCGAAATGTTCCTACACTTTTTCAGGAGCCTTAGCGACTCGGCACGCATGAACTTATACATATCGGCGCATGGCGACAACGAGCATCACAAGATAGAAGGTATCTTCAAGGCATTAGCACGAGCCATTAAAATGGCAATCCGACGTGACATCTTCACCTACCAACTGCCATCAACCAAAGGTGTGCTATGAATCATCTGAACCATTGTACTTTCACAATAAAGTCATGAAGTAATAAACAAAGACCTTTGTAAAGGTGAAATTTTGAACAGAAAAAGAAGTTCCATTTCTTTTTCTGTTCATTTTTTTACTATATTTGCATCATGAATAAAGAATTGTATGACATAGGAACTATTCCGATAACCACCTCTATTATTGAGTCTTTATACCCTAGGCTCAAATCAGCCGACAAAAAAGTTGCACGGCTTGAAAAGAACGGCTACATCATAAGGTTAAAAAGAGGACTATATGTGGTCAGCCCTGAACATTCAGGGAAGGCTCTTTCAAGTGAATTGATTGCCAACCACCTTTATACCCCCTCATATATCTCTATGTCCACAGCTTTGAGATATTATGGTCTAATACCCGAAGCCGTATACGTGCATCAATCCATGACCATAAAGCATTCCCGTAGTTTTCATACTCCAATCGGTAATTACGATTATAAATTTATAGCTAAAGAAGCTTTTTCAATTGGTATAAGGAGTATACGCAAGGAACGTTACGCATTCCTTATGGCATCGCCAGAAAAAGCTCTTTGCGACTTGATTGCCAACTCAACAAAGGTCAACCTGCGTTATTTAAAAGATGTCGAGAATTATCTAGAAAATGATGTACGAATTGACATGGAAGAGTTCTACAAGTTTGATTCTGCTATCTTTGAGGAATACATAAAAGTTGGCAAAAAAGCAGACTCTATTACCACTGTATTAAAGTTTTTGAAACAATGAAGAACGAAATTTATGACAACATGCTGTCAAGCTATGACTTGACAACAGTGCAGAACAAAAGAAACGCCACTTTTGAAGTTAATCAACAGGTGATTCTCGCTGGATTGTACAACGGCGGATTCTTTGAATCAGCAGCATTCTATGGCGGTACATGTTTAAGAATATTCCACGGCTTACAACGATTTAGCGAAGATATGGATTTCTCATTACTCACACAAAATGAAAATTTTGATTTTTCAAAATACTTCCAGCCCATAGTCGATGCATTCTCATTGGTTGGTCGCAATGTTGAAATCAAGAAAAAAGACAAAAAACACTTTGGAAAAGTAGAGTCTGCATTCTTGAAAGACAACACAGATGTATATGATGTAATGTTTCAGACAGAGAAATCTATCAAGATAAAAATAGAAGTTGACACTTATCCGCCACTTAAATTCACGACAGAACAAAAATTGTTATTACAGCCACACTCATTCATGACACGATGTTTCACGTTGCCCAACCTGTTCGCAGGCAAAATGCATGCTCTTGTTTACCGTTCATGGAAAAACAGAGTAAAGGGGCGTGATTGGTATGACTTTGAGTGGTATGTACGCCACAATATTCCTCTCAACTTCACACATTTAGCTGAAAGATGTAAACAATTCAACAATGAGGATATAACTCCTAAATTATTCAGAGAGAAACTCAGGGAACGACTTTCCACTGCCGACATAAAACAAGTAAAAGATGATGTACTTCCATTCTTACGTAACCCCAAAGAACTGGATATTTGGTCAAACGACTATTTTATGTTATTGGCAGACATGGTAAAATTTGACTCTGAATATCTATAGTAAGGTGTGCTATGAATCATCTAATTAGGTTGTAATATGATAGGTGTTATATGGTGGCTCATTGGATATGACTCGTTTGCCCTTGGCGGAGTTATATTACTTTTCATACTATTCATAGGAAATTGTATGGATAAAACATCCCGACACCATCCCAAAACCAAAGAGCCAGAGAAAAAGGAAACAGCCGAGGAACGGTCACGCCGCATACTTGGCGGCGACCTATACGAATCCCAACTACGAATTTTACAGGATCTCTTCTTTTGTTCCGTCAACAGGAATACCAAGAAACTTAGTAACATCCTTACTCTGAGCGTTAAGCGAAATACCTAAAACCAACAATAACGCCAAAACCATTTGCTTTTTCATAATTAAATATTGTGTCTTTCAGTTCCAAAGACGGTTAAATCGCATTAAGAAGCGTGAACTGCAATGCCACGTCTTAATGTGAAGGTGGTAGGAAATACCTTTGTGTACCGATGTGGGAATAACAGCCCACGCTATATGCGTGGAAACAGTTAAGCCTAATCTTGCACACAGTGATTAAGTTTCCTACGCTTTTCACATTCAAGATAAGCATAACGCTTCTTTTTTACTAATATGTTGCGGAAGGAATGCAACATCCCATTCCAATTGCAAATATAATGTTTTTGTTTTGAACTTTACACCGACTGTGCTTAATAACATCTTTCGCAACCCTCCCTATTCTATTCAGCTCCCTTATATTTTATAATTGCATTTTCATTTAACCCAATATCGATCGTGCCACACACATGGAATAAATGGACATACCCCATATAAAAAAGGTGTTTTCACCATATTGAAAAACTGGTAAAACACCCTATACCGAAAACGCCTTAAAATTTTAAATAATTTCCTCTATTTCCTCAAGATCAAAATATAGCAATTTGGTATGGTCGATATCTGATTCTTCACTTAAAGGCAAAAAATTATTTTTTAGATAGAATGGAACTGCATCTGCATACGCATCAACCGTGATAAAACGACATCCTGTTTTATTATCAATTACAAAATATGACTTTATAAAATCAAGTATGAATGTTCCAAGTGATTGACCTTTTGCCGACACGTCAATCCCAAGACGACAAATTTTAGCGGCAGGATAACTTTTCAGCCTTTTTTCATTGATAAAACGTTTCTTACGAAATCTATTAAACTCCGTTTTATTTTCAAAATCCGATATTGAAACTTTATCGTTCGCAAGACTAAAAAAGCCTATGACATTGTTAGTGTTTTTCACTTCAATAACGTATGTAACAGCTAATCGAGCCTGCCGATACAACACAGACTCATTTAGTATAAAGTCATTCAAATCCTCATCACCACAATTAAATGAAGAAATAGACTCACCTTTCCCTAAGCGACGTATTTGATAGCGTTTAGCAATTTCGTCTGATGTCATAATCCTATTTTATGAACATTGTCATTGCCGCACGATAATTCGCCTCTCGCCGTTTGCGATCGGCAACAGACTCTTTTGGAGGATTTTTCATTCGTTCCTCAAAACGTTTAGCATCCTCACCGAAAAGTATTGGAGTTTCTTTAATAGGTCGTGCCATATTGATACGTATTTAATATTCTGATTACAAATATACAACAAACTTCCGACATAAATGACGTTGCAAATAATTTATTGCTTAATCCGATTTTTAATCAAGATGAATGAGAATTTTACTATTTTCACTTTTCATCATTGGAGTAAAAAGCGGTCTTTTTAGTCTAATCCAAAAAATCATACTGACTTTTTGGATTAGGTGCGATTTACACGAAAAAGTAGTTTAAAAATATTATAGGCTTTAAATTTACAGCCGTAAATTGCATTGCTCCAGCAAATGCGAGGTGAGTTTATCTATCTTGGGGAGATTATCATTGTCAAGGTCAGCATTATGGCAAATATCAGCATATTTCGTGCTGTCGCTCCTAAAATAGGATTCAACGACGCTCCAAGACGTGTCTTCAGCTTATACCACGATGCCGTGTGCAACACTAGATACAGCAATGGTACTGTCAATGCCCATTTTGGCATCACAAGCCATATTGGCGTTAGGAAAAACACCGCAAAATAGCCTGACACCAAATAATATGTAGCGGCTATCTTTCGCCCTAAAATCACCACCGTAGTCCGCTTATTTGCATCCACATCGTCCTCTACATCACGATAATTGTTCACCAACAGCACGTTAACGCCCATCAAACCGATAGTCACCGACACCATTGCCGCAAACGGACTCCACGTGCCTACCTGAACATAATAAGTGAGATTCACCGGTACTATACCAAAAAAGATAAATACGGCAACATCACCCAAACCATGATAAGACAACGGATAAGGACCTGCGCTATAAGCCAAAGCAAACACAGCTATGGCAATGCCTACAGGTACGAGCCACCAACCGCCAAAAGGAATCAAGCTACAGCCCACCACACAAGCTACAGCTAGCGTGCAGAATGTCACATTACGCAAAGCTTGCGGAGTTATATCACCTTCAGTAACACCACGGCGAGGACCTACACGACCTTTCTTGTCGCTGCCACGCTTAAAGTCGTAATATTCATTCGCAAAATTGCTTGTCACCTGCGCCAACACGGCAAACACCAAGCAAATCAGCGCCGGCAACCATGAGAACGCATGTTCCCATGTAGCCACTCCCACAGCTGCTATCACTCCTGCTATCGACACTGGCAAAGTTCGTAGCCGTGCCGCTTCTATCCAAGGGTTCATATCTCTTTTATATCTTAAACAACATTCCGCCTATGTTGTCTATCGGCGCACCTGTCACCGACGACAAGCAACTAGGCTCATCTGCCATATACAACGCTCCCAGCAACGCAAATATTATGGCTTCTTTATACTCTATTATTTTCTTGTCGGGAATAACGATGCTCGCTCCGCTCAAATCGCCTATCAATTCTATCAAGAACTTGTTAAATGCTCCACCTCCCGTGATGAGCAGCGTTGAAGCCGCTTTTTCGGCATAGGCTTTGACAACACGAGCCACTTGGAAAGCCGCATGCTCATAGAACGTACGCAACATGTCCTCCATAGGCAGCCCGTAACTCTCTAAAAGCGGATATACATTCTTCTCCACCCATTCACGCCCGAGCGATTTCGGTCCTTCTTGCTTATAAAAGTCCATACCGTTAAGGGCTTCAAGCAAAGCCATGTTAACACTGCCTTTGCGAGCTATCTCACCGTCACGGTCAAATTCTAGCCCTATCTGGCGGCAATAATGGTTTATTACATAATTCACGGGGCTGATGTCGAACGCTATACGCTTACCGTCCTTTTCAAACGAAATATTTGAAAATCCTCCTATATTCAAGCAGAAATCATACTCGCCGAACAAGAAACGGTCGCCTATAGGCACAAGCGGAGCACCTTGCCCGCCAAGCATAATATCAAGACGGCGGAAATCACTCACCACCGGCACTCGAGTTACTGCGGCAATAGCGGCTCCATCGCCTATTTGATACATTATCTTCTTGTGCGGCTCATGAAAGATAGTGTGACCATGAGATGATATAATATCAGGCTTCACCCCAAACTCGTCCATAAACTTCTTTACACGCTCGCCCAAGAAAAAGCCGTATTCGCTATGGAAAGCAACATACTCATAGGCGCTCATATTCTGCGCTCCAGTTCCCAACTTATATTTATAATCGTCAGGATAGCTATATCCTCTCGCACAATCAAGCGTGAACAACCATTTTCCACCAGTTCTCCTAAACGTGCAGTGGCACACGTCTAAACCGTCGAGCGACGTACCCGACATCAATCCAATAGATTTTATCTCAATATCTTTCATAAATCAAACTTCTTACTCTATATATTTCCGTTTCTCACACCGAAACATTCTTTAATAGCATTCCTTATTGCCTTAGCCTCACGATTGTCACTTTTCAAGATGTGCAACACCGCACGAATGTAGCCGTCTTTATTGCTCAATCCGCACAACTGCGCCACATTGCTATTCACAATCATTGACTTG
This sequence comes from uncultured Muribaculaceae bacterium, assembly GCA_964606575.1. Taxonomy (GTDB): domain Bacteria; phylum Bacteroidota; class Bacteroidia; order Bacteroidales; family Muribaculaceae; genus RGIG4576. The sequence continues at coordinate 29,025 of CAZSHA010000014.1, forward strand.
TCATTGAACACCCTGAGTATAGATGCATAATCCTCGGTAGCCACATAGCGGTGAAACTCTCGGCACAACTCCTCATATACCGCACGCGGGTTAAGCTCGTTGATTAAGTCGTTTATATGATCCTCAAGAGAACCTATATCCTGAAACCTGCGGTCGATGCACACTCCAGCCAGCCGCTTCATGCGATGCCTCACATGCTCCAATGCCTGCTTACGCAATTCGCTCTTAAACATCTTTGTCACCGCGCTTTTCACTTTCAACACCACATATTGGTCTTCCTTGTTGCGATAGCGGGCAACAGCACGTATTACGCCCTCCAACATGAGGATATTCTCTATCTCGGCAACGTTAGGCACAAGTATCTTCTTGTCACGCAGGTACTGCACCTCCTTGTCGCTACGCCGGTCACGATCCACTATTCCGTGGCTGTCAAGATGATGAAAATTCTTCAAATCGTTAAACGCTCGAGTCGATTCTATCACCTTGTTGCAACTGCCCAGCGGTTTCACGGTATACTCGGTGAATATTAGCGAGTATAATTTTGAATCTATACTGTGCGAGGCATCGCCTTCAACGAATAGAATAGGTTTTCGGCTTCCAAGCAAATCGAAGTACAACTCATCCGACAACGTTCCGCCCGCATCCACACGCTCATAGTCCCACGCATTATTCGCTAGGTCATAATTGCGAATCCACAGGCACTCGTTCTCCGTGCGTGACGACACGAAATCTATATCATGCGTATTATAGATGAACGTGCAGTCGGGACGTATCTCCTCAATCACGTTCCATAGAGCCTGCATAATAGAGTGGTGTATGTATATCTCTGGATCATCCACGAATATGGTAGCCTTGGGTTTAGCATACAACACAGCACCCAAGTAATAAAGCACAGCCTTCTCGCCATCCGACAACTTCAACACCGAAAACGTGTCAGCCGTCTTCTCATTGGCGAAAAGCAATTTGCCGCCATCACGCAGTATTTTGTTGTTCGGGAACACCTCTTGCCACATGTGAGCCACTTTGTCAAGCCGTGTAGAAGGCAACTTGCTAGAGCCCTCACCAAGCATCAGAGAAGTCTTATATTTCAACAAATCCAAAAACTCGTCATGCAGCAACAAGAAAATCAACCTGCCAAATTCTGTAGACGTGTCGCTCTTATAATATTGCGAAGTGGCCACAGCCTCGTCATACAGTTTGTCAATTGAGCCGTCAAGCTCGTTTCGGTCGGTCGTAGGGAACAATGCCTTCAGTGCCGATATGCGATAAGGGCTTCCGTCGCAATTATCCACAAGCCATTGTGCAAAACGTGTCTTACCCGAGCCGTTAGCACCTATCAACGTCACCTGATGCACGTTTCTAAGCACATCAGCAGATTTCCCATCCATTCTATTAGGCAATCTTATATCCATAACCAGCAATATTAGATTTCGCTATCGTAAATTTAAGTATTTTTCTTTATACAACACTTCTCATAGCGATTTTTTTGCCACACATCATCCAATTTACGCTAATATTTTGAATCAAGCTAGAAAATCTGCCTCATCCCCATAGTTTCCACTTGAAATGGAAACTATTATATTTACACTGATTTACAAACATTGACACAATAAAAAATGGCGGAGCATGTTGTGCCTCGCCATTTTCGTTTATAATCGTTGTTAGATTATTGCTTTGTGATTGTACAAGTATAAGGTAGAGTTGACAAATCAAGAACTACATTATAAGTACCTGCTTCAGAAACAGTCAAGTTAGCACCGCCCGGAACTAGGTTGCCTTCAGTACCACCTAGGTTGATATCCCAACCGTCGTTAGCGCGGAACTTGAATTCGTTTCCACCATTTTCCACTGTTTCTACTGTGAATGTACCAGTATACTTGATAGCAGTTGTAGCAGTAACATCAGCAACAAGAGGTAGAGATTCAGCCCAATTGTTGAAACCACCTATCAAACCGACTGTAGTAATCAAAGTCTTAGTGTATGTCAAGTTAGGGATGTTTACTGTACACCAGTATAGACCAGCTTCTTCACATGGCAAGTTGCCGGCACTACCGTCGGTAGTAAGCAATCCATCCTCACCAGCATTACCGTAGTTGTTGTGATCCCAGTCAGGAGCGTTAGTGAACTTAAACTCACCGTTCAAGAATACGAATCCGTTGTAGTTCTCATAATCAGAAGTGAACAACATGTTAGCTGTAGCATGACCCCAACCGTTAGAGTTACCCGGAGTATATAGGTATTCAAATGCCGATTTAAACTCGTATGTTCTAGGAGTAGCGATAGAACCGTCTTCAGCTACTTCATAGTACATGTCGAAATCGAATTGGAATGGACCAGCCTCGAATATAAGACCCGGCCATAGAACACCATTAGCATCACGACCCATCAAATCTCCTGCAACTTCTTCCATCAAACCTTCTTCTAGCACACCGTATGCTTCATTTCCTTCAATTGTACCCTTATCCATTGTTGATTGAGGTACGATAATCCAGTAGAAGCCTAGTTCAGCAGCTTCTTCAGGAATATTATAGATAACAGAGAACTTTGTGTCATCATACACATCGGTAGATTCTGAGTGATTCAACATCTTCACTCTTTCTGCGTTTGCGAGGTCGAAGTTTTCAGGATCATCACTCCACACTAGGTAGTAAGCTGGCTCAACAACGAATCCAGGATGAACTGGAGTCATAGTAAGTTTTTGAGCAGCATAGTATGCTTCAACACCGTTTACACGAGCCTTAGCTGTGCCGTCAACCGCATAAGCAGCGAAACGTACAAAAACATCCTTAGCTTCAGGATTGCGGCCGTTCAAGGTCTTGAATGCCGCATCCAAGCTAGACGCAGTCGCATAAGCAACGTTAGCACTATTGGTCACAGTCACTGCCACTGCATCTGAGAAATCCTCACTCTTAGCCATTTCCATAGCGAACTCGATTGTAGCTGTTGCTGGTAGATTAGAAACAGTGTCCAATTGAGCCACTGCGAACAAGCTGTCGCTTTCAGCCTCTTCCAAGTTGATTGTCTTGCCAACTAGCATATTGCTTGCCGCAAAATCGCTGGCTGTAAACAATTCCTCTTGCGCATTTGTTTGAGGCTGAGCCTCTACCCATTCTTCTTCACATGAAGCGAAGCCTAGGGCTAGAGCCATCATTAAAAATATATTTAACTTCTTCATATAGTTCTAATATTATTAAATGTTACAACCATTTTTTATTCAGTTACGGCTTCCATTGTTACTCTGTAGCTATTAGCATTAGCCAAGTCTACTGTAATCTTCATCAAGCCGCCTTCCCACGTTGGGAATTGGAACGAACCCTTACCGGCTACAGCCAAGCCTGAGTAGATTCCGCCTTCCATTTCGCATACCACAGGATTGTCTTCAACTTGAGCGCCCACAGATGCACCACCGTCCCAACCAGTCAATTCGGTATAGAAACGGAATGTAGCCTTACCAGCCTCAATTTGGAATGTTCCTGTATAAACCTTGCTTCCGATTGCATCAGCAGCTTCAAATAATCTCCAGCCTGCAAGACTTGCCGCATTACCGGCATCTGGTCCAGTCCAACCGCCGCAATCACCAATCAAATAGATATATCCAGGAAGTTTCAACGCAAAGTAACCCTTTACTTGCTCTAGAACAACTACGTTAGATACGATAGAGCTAGTTTCAGGATCGCCAGGAATTTCTGCGCGTAGACGCACATAGATTTTGCGCGCAGGCTCATCGGTATAACCTTCCTCGGTAGTGATACCGCGCAGGTTACATATAGCGATTGCCACTTCCTCACCCACCAATTCGATATTAGCACAGTCGGTATAAGGATTCTCATTGATTTCCTTGTAAGTAGCCTCATTGTTGAAACCATCTTCCGACAATGCTATTTGCGCATAGTAGTTAGCAGCCGCAGCATAACCGTAGTCTGGTTGAGAGCAAGTCAATTTTATTGTCGATGTCGCAGTCAATTCTATATATTGAGTAGACATGACAGGAGTGTTAAGCTCAAACTTAGTTGGCTTTTGTAGTACAGGATTTTCATCTGCCGGCTCTTCGCAAGCTGTTGCAGCCATAAGAAGACCTAGTAGACCGAAAAGTATATAACTAAACTTTTTCATGTTATTCCTCTTTAATTCAGTTAATAATTTATTAATAACCCGCATTTTGAACGAACTCAGGTTGAGCTGCAATCACATTTGAAGGAATTGGGTATAAATCCATGTAAGAAGGCATTGAGCCACCCTTTAAGATGTTGTTTTTCCAAGACCATACGTAGCTACCGCCAGTGAACTTACCGAAACGGATAAGGTCAGAACGACGAGTGTTCTCCCAATACATTTCGCGACAACGCTCATCTAGGATGTTATTAGCTGTCATGTCGGCAGGCGACCACTTAGACACACCTGCGCGCTCACGCACGTAGTTAACATATTCTAGAGCTTTTGAAGCCTCGCCTACGCCAGCTGTGATGTGGCACTCAGCATACATCAAGTATACGTCAGCAAGACGGAACATTGGATAATCGGCATCAGAGAATGCTTCTGAACGAGCGCCTATTGTTCCGCTTGGGTCGAAGCTACCGCCATTTGCAGTACTCCATTCGCCATTAGTTCCCTTCAACAAGTTAGTGAACTTAACCACGCCATAACCGCTTGTGAATGAAGAGAAGTCGTCGTTTTCTTTGGTAAAGCCGTCTGCTTCCTTCTTCCACATCGACCAACGAACGTCGCCGTTGGTGAACTTGTTAGAAAATTCCTTACGAGCGTGCATACATCCCCAGTTAGCACCCATACCGTAGTCAAGCTGATTCATGTAAGCATTGTTGTCAGCCCAAGTCAAGTTGCTGGTAGCGGCTGCTGTCAAGAATGTTGTAGCACCGTAAGATTGAGCTTCTTCGCTGTCTAGAGGTACACCCCAAAGCACTTCGTTCACACCGCTTCCGCCTGGTAGATACTCATCGTTATCACCGCAGAATAGGTACATATAGTGGTCAACAAGACCTGAACCTTGGAAACCTTCACCCTTGTGGTTAGCTATGATTTCCTCGCAGATAGCTTGACACTCGCTAGCAGCGCTAGTGCCGGTATAAACCTCAGCGTTCAAGTATAGGCGAGCAAGAAGAGCCTTAACACCGTCCTTGCCTACACGACCGTATACAGGAGTAGCATCGCTGTAATTTGCGATAATGTCCTTCAACTCAGTTTCTAGCCATGTATAAAGAGCCGCACGAGTTTGTTGAACTGGGTTACCAGTATCGCCTTCTAGAATCAAACCGCCGTTACCGAACAAGTCGATTACCCAATAGTAGCTTAACGCACGAAGAGCGCGAGCTTCCAAGCGATATTGAGCTAGGTCGGCAGGATCGCCAGCACAACCGCCGTCGATTAAGCGGATAAAGTCGTTACAAATAGCGATATGTACATATAGACGTGAGTAAGTACCGAAGATATTCACGTTGTCTTTACCCCAAGTACCAGTTACAAGGTCTACTACACCGTCGTCCTTGTAGATCCACATCAATTCGTCGGTTGGGTACTCGTTCATCATTGCGATAGCACGGATATATTGACCAGTACCGTTATCTAGACCCGAAATATCAGATGAACCTGGTCCGCTTTGACCAGACACTCCCAATACTGAATAACATTTTGCTAATGCTTGACGCACTTGTTCTTCATCGAAGCTGGCAGATGTAGTCACATTTGGATCTTCTGGAATTTGATCCAAATCACCAGTACATGATGTAACCGCTCCTAGAGAGAAGGTCAACGCAAGAGCTGAAAGTGATTTATAAATATATGATTTCATTATTTTTTCTTTTTTCACTAGTTAAACATTAGAATGTAGCCACAAGACCTAGAGTAAATGTTACCGCGCGTGGGTATACGTTGTTGTCGATACCGCTTTGCACTTCAGGGTCCAAACCGCTATACTTAGTGATTACGAATGGGTTTTGAACAGCTCCATATACACGAAGTCTTGAGAAGTTCTTAGCAAGGTCGCTGAATGTGTAACCCAATGTAATGTTATCGCAACGCAAGTAGCTTGCGTTTTCTAGCCAGTAGTCGCTTAGGTATTGCTCGCTCTCGAAGTATACGTCAGAAGCTACCAAGTTGCTCAAGTTAGCGTTCTTGTATACGCCAGCCTTGTTAGAGTTAGATGAAAGCACGTTGTTGTAAACGTAGTTTCCTAGGCTTGCGCGCAAGTTGATACCGAAATCCCAGTTTTTCCAGTTTACAGTAGTTCCGAAAGTCATTGTCACCTTAGGATCTTTGCTGTAACGGATGCGTAGGTCGTCATCGTTGATTTTACCGTCACCGTTTTGGTCTACATATTCGCCCTCGATTGGCATTCCGTTAGCATCATATACTTGCTCGTATAGCAAGAATGAGTTAGCCGGATAACCTACCATGTGAGCTTGACATGTGTTACCTGTACCGCCACTGATACCACCAGTCTTAACCATTGTACCGTCGCTGTTCAACTTAGTGATTTCGTTCTTGTTGTAAGCCACGTTGTAATTTACTGTCCAAGTCAAATCCTTAGTCACGATAGGACGTGCTGTGATGTTGAACTCGATACCTTGGTTTTCAAGAGAACCGAAGTTTTGGTTCATCATGTTGGTTGTAGCCGAACCGGCAGGCACTGATACATAGCTCAACAAGTCCTTAGACTCACGGAAGTAGTAGTCAAGAGATGCTGTGATACGGTTGTTCAAGAAACCGAAGTCAAATCCGGCATTCCAAGTAGTTGTTTCCTCCCACTTCAAGTTACGGTTATATCCGCTTGGGTAAAGAGTGGTAGTGTATTGACCGTTGTTGATGCCTGGATAGTTAGATTGTTGTTGTGAAGCAAGATAAGTTGCCATATAGTCGAAGTAGCCGCCTACGTCTTGTTGACCAGTGATACCCCAGCCTAAACGTAGCTTCCACTCGTTCATCACTTCTTTAAGACCCTTAGCCCAAGGCTCGTCGATAATCTTCCAACCTAGCGCTAGTGATGGGAATGTACCCCAACGGTTGTCCTTGCTGAAACGTGAAGTAGCATCACCACGCATTGTGAATGTCAATAGGTAACGATCCTTGAATGTGTAGTTCAAACGTCCGAAGAACGAAATCAATTGCAAGTTACCGTTATCCCAGAAGTAAGGCTTAGAATAAGATGTGCCTACTAGCTCCTCAGAATCCTCGTCAACTGTCAAGTTGTAAGAACCGTCTTCGTTTTGAGTGATAACGTTGAAACCTGGAGAAGTGAACGCTGTTCCGTTGTTGTAACCGCTAGCGGTGAAACGTTGCCAAGAGTAACCGGCTGTCAAATCGAAATAAGAGTCTATTTGCTCAACTTCCTTCTTATAGTTAGCATAGAAGTCAAGTAGGGTGTTGAACTTGCGTTGGAAGCTATAATAATCGGTAGCAGCACCGTTATTGCTAGCGTTCTTGAATGAAAGAGGCGAGTTGAAAGCCACTTCGTTGTGTTCCTTTGAGCGGCTCATGTCATAACCTAGGTTCAAGTTCAAGTGCAAGTCAGGCAAGAAGTGAACGGCATAGTCCAATTGTAGGTTACCGTTGCTGCGCAACACGTCAGAATAGTTGTTGCGGTCTTCCAGCATGCTCAATGCGTTCATATTTGAGTTGCTGTTTAGCACGCCCGCTGCAGTCCACACGTTGTAGCCGTTATATAGCTTGTAGCCTTGGGCGCTCACTGTTTTGTAGTCGTTGTAGATAGGGCGAGTAGGGTCGCTTGAAAGAGCTGTACCTATAGCGCCGCCGTCAGCGAAACGGTTCTTGATGTAGTAACCCTTTGCGTTAGCTTGTACTTTCAATTTGCCTTCAAAAAATTCTGGAGTAAGGTTGAAACCGAAAGTAAGACGATCCATCTTAGATGTCTTCAAGATACCGTTATTGTTGGTGTAAGAAACAGCCACACGGTAAGGAAGATCCTTAACAGTACCGCCCACGCTCAAGTTGTAGTCGCTAGAGATTGTGGTGCGTAGCACTTCGTCTTGCCAGTCAGTGTTCACTGTACCCATTGCTCTAGCAGCGTCGCTGTCGGCACCGAATTGCTCGGTAATCAACGCACGGTATTGGTCGCCGTTTAGCATGTCCCACTTTTTGCGGGCTGTGTTGATGTACATATTAGCTGAGAAGTTCACTTGTGGCTTGCCAGCTTTACCTTTCTTAGTTGTGATGATGATGACACCGTTAGAAGCACGGCTACCGTAGATTGCAGTAGCTGAAGCATCTTTAAGGATTACCATGTTCTCGATGTTGTCGGGAGCGATCATTGAAAGGCTGTTGCTCATACCTTGTACGCTACCGTTGTCCAAAGGCACACCGTCGATAACGATAAGAGGGTCGTTGCTTGCGTTTAGCGAAGCTCCACCACGGATACGGATTGTACCGCCTCCTTCAGGACCCGCGCTAGTGGTTACAACCACACCCGGAGTTTGACCTACAAGAAGATCTTGAACCGAAGTAGCAAGACCAGCTTGTATTTCGCTAGGCTTGATTGTAGACACGGCACCTGTAGCGTCGTTCTTTTTAACTGTACCATAACCGATAGCCACTACTTCGTCAAGCACAGTGCTGTTTTCTTTAAGCACCACCTTGATTGTAGTTCTGCCATCCACTGGAATTTCTTGGGTGATGTAGCCTACGTAAGATGCCACTAGAGTAGCCTTTGCATCTGCATCAAGTCTGAAATTACCATCGAAATCGGTTGCCACACCTGTACCTGTGCCTTTCACTACGACACTAGCACCGATTAGAGGCTCACCTGTTTCATCAACCACTGTACCTTGTACAGTAATTTTCTGCGCTAAAGCTGGAAGCGAGATGCACAATGCCATAAGCAATGATAGCACCGACTTCCGATTCATCATTTGAAAACAAATGTTCTTCATGCAAAAATCGTTTTTAGTTTTACATT
>CAZSHA010000015.1:0-37447 GCA_964606575.1 uncultured Muribaculaceae bacterium
TTCTAAGTGTGATTACAGCCAACGCCGCTGACATTACCGGCGGAACTAAACTTTATTTAAACCCAGGTGTTTGGAATGTTGACGGAGCTTGGTTCTCAGCTTATTATTATGGATCTAATGGCGATGGTTGGACATCAGGATCTCAAGTAGATGGTTCTGACGTTTATGAGTTCATTGCTCCAGACGGCACTTGGACAAACGTAATCTTTGTGAGATGCAATCCTGAACACAGCAGTCCGTCTTGGGATGCTAAATGGAATCAAACAGAAGACTTGGCTTACGATGGTACAAGCAACCTATGTACTATTACTGGTTGGGATGCTAACAGTTATACTTGGAGCGTGTATGCTGGTGTAACTTATCCTGAAGCTCTATATATCGTAGGTTTTGATGGTTCATGGGAACCTGCTAATCCAACTGAAATAAGCGGTGCCGACGGTATTTATACAGCTAAGAATTTGGTGTTCACTAATGGTACTTTTAAATTGTCAAAGGCAAAAGGCGATTGGGATACATTTAATGGTGGCTGTTTGTATATGGGAGCAATAACAGTTGGTGAGGAAGCTGCTATAACATCTGGTGACGGTGATAACTCAATTGCAACAGGTACATACGATGTTACAATTAATTTGATTACCAAGACATTTAAGGCTACAGTACCAACAACTACTGGTGTTGAAGAAACTCTAGTTGACACCGATGCCGCTGTAGAATACTTCAACCTACAAGGCGTTAAGGTGGCTAATCCGGAAAACGGCATCTTCATCAAGAAGCAAGGCTCAAAGGCTGTGAAAGTGGTGCTATAATCTAAGAATAAGGCTAAAAATCTTTTAAGAGCTAAGTTCTAATGGAAGAATATTGGGCTGCATGGTTGTGCAGCCCTTTTTTTATGTGTAGCTATTTATAGTCATGAGAAATATGAGTTATAGGAGATATAAGAGTTATGAGAAATCCTTCAAAATACAAAAAATTGTGGATGTATTATTGCTTGCGTATTTTTATATCCTGCAATATATGTTTATCTTTGTTTCGATATCTTATATCTCCTATAACTCGTATAACTCATTTATTATTATGGAAAATAAATTTATACCACTAAAGGGCAATTATAGAAAACTTATAGCTTTCCAGAAGGCTGAATGCATCTACGACATTACATATTTTTTTGCTCACAATTTTTTTGAAAAAGGAGATCGCACCATTGACCAAATGATACAAGCTGCACGCTCTGGAAAACAAAATATAGTAGAGGGTAGCACAGCCGCTACCACGTCAAAGGAAACTCATATAAAATTGATTAATGTGGCAAAGGCTAGTTTTCATGAGCTGTTAATGGATTATGAAGATTATTTGAGAGTAAGAGGTCTAAAACTATGGGATGCCAATACTGATAAATATATACAAGCTAGAAGAGTCTGTAAAAACCACAATGATTCAGCATATTATAGGAATGCAATAACAACAAGAAGTGATGAAACAATAGCAAATATCGCTATAGTACTTTTACATCAAGTAGATTTTCTGCTATACCGTCTTTTAGAAACGGCTAAACAGCAATTTGTAGAAGATGGTGGTATAAGGGAGGAGATGACTAAAGCTAGGATTAATTACCGAAATAATAACCACTAATCAACGACTAATACTAGTTGTACGGTCGAAAAAAAGGGCTGCACAACCATGCAGCCCAATATTTTGCTATTAAAGTTTAGCTATGTTAGTCTTATTTCTTAGGTCATAGGACGACTTTCACGACTTTTGAACCTTGCTTCTTGATGAAGATGCCGTTTTCCGGATTAGCCACCTTAACGCCTTGTAGGTTGAAGTATTCTACAGCGGCATCGGTGTCGACAAGAGTTTCTGCGACACCAGAATTTTCAGTGCCTTCAATCATCAAAGTTGCCTCGCCATTGGCATCAACAAATAACTCTATATAGGTGGTGATGGTGTTTTCAGGAAGTGTGAAGTTTACGCCATCAACTAGAGTGTAGCTGTCGCCGTATACAAGTTCTACGGTTTCGGCGTTGTCACTGCCAGCAGCTCCTAACCATGTGCCGTTATTGTAGATTTTGAATTGACCATCGGTAGAGCGGATAGGCTTTTCGTCGATAGCGTAATATCCGGCTCCATAGTCGGTGAACTCATATTCGCCAACGTTGTCACCTTCACCCCATGCGTTCATGTCGCCATAGATGAATATACCCGATGTTGTAGCTTCGCCCACGATAGTTAGAGCTGGAGAATCGCCAGTCAAGTCAAGGGTTATAAGGCTGCATTGGTAAGTTCCGTCAAGGCAGATGTTTTGGCTTTCACCGCCATTAACTAGGTATACGGTATTGCCTATGCTGATAGCCGAACCGTCAACAGAGCCTACGTTAACATCTTTCCAAAGAGCATCGGCAATCTTGAAGAAGCCTTGTAGTTTCACGTCTTTAAGCTCGTAGATGCCAGGAGTAGCAGTTTCGATGAATTGCCAAGCTGAATCGGTAGCCCAGTTGTTCACGTTACCGCGAAGGTAGATGCCTTCAAGGTCGGTAGTAGCTTCAGTGATAGTGAGAGTTATATCATTATTCTCGCTTATGTTGAAAATGAATTTTTCGGCAACAGTTCCTTCAGGAAGCACCATATTTTTGCCGTCGGCAAGAGTGTTAGTGCCATAAACGGCAGTGATAGGTTCGTTCTCACCTGGAAGACCATACCAGAAACCGTTGGTGTAGACCTTGAATGCTCCGTCGGTGGCAAGCACATACTTTTTCAATTCGTAGAAGCCGGCTCCAAGGCTGTTGAATTGCCAATCGGCATTATCGCTCCAACTGTTCATTTCACCTTTTAAATACACACCTGATGCAGTCCTTTCACCAGTTATTGTAACTACAGGAGCTTCACCAGCCATGTTAAGTGTGACGTCACAAAGATAAGTGCCGTCGGTGTATAAGTTTTTACTCTCATTGTTGTTGACAAGCGTAGTAGCCTCTCCTATTTTTACTATAGAGCTGGTTTCGCTTGCACCTATGTTTATTTTGCTCCAATCAGCGTCACCTATCTTGAAGAATCCGCAAAGCACGACATTCGTTAATGTATAGACATTTTCGGTGTCGGTCTTTTGAAATTCATAGTTAGGATCAACGTTCCAGCTGTTAATTTCGTTACCCTTTAGGTATATTCCGGTAGCGTTAGGATTCATGCCTGTGATAGCTGTAGCCACCAAGCCTTTAGAACCGCCTGCTGATAATTCGTAGAAAGAATCGCTTGCCGGTCCTTTCATGTCAACTGTTTGCTTGCTTCCATCGTTGAAAATCAAGTTCCATGTTGAGCTAGAGCCGGTGTCAACAGCCATCTTCCAGTATTCTACGCCATCAACTGTGGCAGACTCTGTGAATTTTGTCCCGGGCCATCCGCTAAGAAGTTCTCCGCTGCTAGTCCAAGCATATAGGTTCACTGTAGGAAATTCAGCCGACTTTTTCACATAAATGTTGATTATGCCAGCCGCATTAGCAACGCACGCGCAAATGAGCGCCATAGTTAAGAAGTAAATTTTCTTCATTGATTTTAAATTTTAGTGGTTTTGTGAATCAATAATTATTTATAGGTCAATACTCTAAAAAGTTTGCTAAGTTAAGCATATTTTTCAAAAAAAGCTAAGAAGCCGTTTTGAATTTTCTTACAAATTTAAGTTTCTGTTTTATTATGCGGTTTTATGATTTCAATCGCGAACGCATCAATACTGAAGTGACGACTGAAGTAACTAATCCTACTATCGCTACGAGTGAGAATACAATAGCAATATCGCTCCAAATTAGTTTCACTGGATAGTTGTCTATAATAACGGCATCGGCATCGCCTGCTAGTTTTATAAGTCCAAATTCTTGTTGCACAAGGCATAGAGCGATACCGATAATAATACCGCCGATAGCTCCTACAAACGAAATAAGTAGCCCTTCGGTTACGAAAATACGGCTTATTTGCTGGTTGGTTGCTCCTAGATTGCGAAATGTACGGATACTCTCGTCTTTCTCAATTATAAGGAGTGATAGTGTGCTTATCACATTGAAAGTGGCAATGACGAGTATGAAAGCCAGTAATAGGAATGTTACCCATTTCTCAATGTTTACCATCTTGAAAATGGAGTCTTGCTGCATCAGTCGGTTTTTGACGGTATAATTTTTGCCTATAGTGTTTTGGATATTGTTAATTATGGCGGTTTCATCGGTGTTTTTCGCCAATTTTACCTCGATTCGTGTTGCTTGTTTGTCATAGTCGAAAAGGCGTTTTGCTACGCTTATTGGCAGGTATACGATATCACGGTCGTAAGAGTTTTGGTCAACTTGATAAACCGATGATATAAATAGCGAGTCGGTGCGGAAAGAACTCGATGGATTGGCTAGATTCATGCGGCTATTACGCCTAGGAGCGTAAATCTTCAGCATGTCGTAATAACCCGATGCGGTACGGAGATTTGCCGCTACCCCGATACTTAATATCGCATGGTTGAACGTGCTGTCTTCAAGCGAATATTCTCCGTCGATTATAATGTCTTTTATGTCTGTTATCTTGTCGTAATCTTTAGTTACGCCTTTTACTTGTACGGGCATTTGGCGGTTGCCGAATATTGCCAGTGCTTGGTCTTCTATAGTGGGCTGAGCGACTTCAACACCATCTATATGATTGATAATATTTAGCAAACTATCGGCATTGCCTATAACCTTGCCTTGCACAGGTGCTATGCTTATTTGCGGGTCGAGTTTTGCCAATTTTTCACCCATCAGGGAGGAGAATCCGTTGAAAACAGACAATACGCACACAAGGGCGACGGTGGCAAGAGCCACACCGCACACTGATATGACTGATATGATATTAACCGCACTATGCGTTTTCTTCGCTTTCAGATAACGAAACGCTATTTTCAGAACTATTCCCATAGGGGTTGTGACAGGGTTGATTTATTCTTCGTTCTTCTTGTGCAGAAGGTTGTCGATATGCTCGATGTAGTCAAGCGAGTCGTCAAGGTGGAAGAATAGCTCGGGAGTTTTACGTAATTGATACCTTACCTTTTGTGCAAGTTCATAACGTATTGTCTTAGAACTTTTGTTTATGCTGTCAATCAACACTTTGGCTTTATCGGATGGGAAAATGCTAAGGTATGCGCGTGCAATACTTAGGTCGGGTGAGATGCGAACGGCACTCACGCTGACGATTACATTTCCGATTTTTGCAGTTTCTAGTCTGAAAATCTCGCTTAACTCTTTTTGTATCAAGCGGGCTATCTTTTGTTGTCTGGTTGTTTCCATTATTTGATGTTTTTTAATTGTTGCAATATAAAATTATGGTTTCTTGTAAATGATAGTAAGACCGTCACGTAGCGGTATTATAACTTTTTCTACACGATTGTCATGTGCTACGTAAGCGTTGAATTTTAAAATACCCTCGGTTTGGGCATCAAGTTTCTTGCCCCAATCTACTACTTTACCGTCCCATAAAGTGTTGTCGGCAATTATAAAGCCGCCTGGCGAAAGTAGCGGGAACACCAAGTCGTAGTATTCGCAATATTCACGCTTGTTGGCATCCATAAATACGAGGTCGAAAGTCTTTCCCAAGGTGGGTAAGATACTGCGTGCGTCACCTATATGCAGATGAATGCGTTCTGCTAGAGGTGAATTATTGAAGTGAGTGCGTATGAAATCCTCCAATTCATCGTCAATTTCGATTGTGTGTAGCTCGCTGCCGTTTGCTGTAAGTCCTTCGGCAAGGCACAATGCCGAGTAACCGGTGAATGTGCCTAACTCTAGGATGCTATGCGGATTAATCATTCTCACAAACATCTTCAACAACCTGCCTTGAAGATGCCCTGAGCACATGCGTGGGCGTAGGTGATAGAGGTGCGTTTCTCTATTTAGCCTTGATAGTTCCTCGCCTTCGGGGTCGATGTGTGATAATATGTAGTCTTCTAGTTCCTCTTGCATGTGTTATTCTCCTTTGTTGTTTAGAATAGCTTCTATTGCAAGCCGGTAGCTGTCGAGACCGAATCCTGCTATAACGCCTAAACACACTCTGGAAATCATAGAATGATGCCTGAACTCCTCACGCTTATGTACGTTAGTGATGTGTACCTCGATGACTGGGGTATTTATGGCGCTTATGGCATCGGCAATAGCCACCGATGTGTGGGTGTAAGCACCGGCATTAAGCACGATACCGTCGTATTCAAACCCGATACGGTGCAATTCGTCGATGATTCCGCCCTCATGGTTGCTTTGGAAGTATGTGATGTCGGCTCTGTCGGCAAAAGTTTCTTTAAGAGTCCTTAAATATGACTCAAAACTGTTGTTCCCATATATTGAGGGTTCACGCACCCCAAGCAAGTTGAGATTAGGACCGTTGATAACAGCTATTTTCATAATCTTTAATTCTAAAAGTGTTAGTAACGCATTATCACGCAAATATAGCAATTTATTCCCAATTATTGAGTGCTGGCGATAAGTTGCTTTATGGATGTGATAGCCTCGTTGTGTTTTTGGGAGAAAATGTCAGCAATATGAGAAGCTTGTTTTTGAGATGAATATAATTCTGACAATGTGCGTGATAATGCTGCTTTTTCAATCTCTTGATATAGGTGTTTAGCCTTTGATGATGCCATATAAGGCAAGCTCATATCAATGCTGATTATATCTTCGTCGGTATCACTACTAGCAATATATCCAGCAAACTTGTGACATAGATTGCGGATGCTTTCGTGCAGGGTTATGTCAAGCTGCGGGCTGTTCGATGGATTCATGATAGGCGGTAGGACTGCAATATTGGTGGTGTAAATCCATGCGCAGTGTGCGTTGATTTGTTCTTTTAGCGAGCTTATGCTCAAGCAAATTTTCAGTGTGTTGTTCATAGTTTTTTAATGATAAAAAATATTAGTAAGATAATTGGAATTAGTGATAATATTGATGTGGTTGGGATGCTGGAACTTTTAGTGTTTTTTTCGGTAGAAATGTTGTATTCGTTCGTTTCCATTTTGTCCTTAGATAGTGTGCTGGTAGTGTCCGTTTTTTGCGATGAAATTGCCCTTTTGTGTACCTTAAGTATAGTTTTGTTTACAATTTGTTTATTATTTGTTGTGTCTTTCTGTACTTCAATTCTTTCGGTATAGAATGTTGTGTCAATCATGAAAGATTGTGAGTTTATAGCTGTTGTGCCACTTGCGTGCCGTGTGGTGTCGTAGGTGAGAGTTTTGGACTGAATGGACGACACCTCTTGCCGTTTTGTATGGCAAGATGAGTTAAGCAGCATAAAAATTGCGATTGTGGTGATTGTGGTGTTTTTCATTGTGGCAATAATAAAGATATTTGTAGCAATAATTTTCTGAAAGATAGAATCGGCTGGCTCTTTTAGTGATTAACACACGTGACAATGCGTGACCCATATTTAATCTAGGGTGAGTCGCCATTTCTTGTTCGACTAAGGCGAGTAGCTCTTGCCACATCTGTTGGCGTAAAGTTTTCTTGAATGTTTGTGTACCATGATTACGAATGGTTGTCAACACCTTGTAAGCATGTTCATAGCTCACGTGGAAATGTGGTTTGTACTCGGAGAGGATGCGTTTCACGATTTTTTGGCGATTTACCTTATCTCCTCTTTCAAATTCTTCTTTTAAAAATTGTTTGTAAGCAATCATTAGTTCGTGATTGCGTAATTGGATAAGTGTGTTTTCTTTGTGTTTCATAGTATATATTGTTTTTCGGGTACAAATATACTACGATGTTTGGTTAAATGCAAATTTTGTATGGTAAAAAGCCAAATTTTTAAAATTAATTAGGATAATATGGGCTTTATTCGTGATGATGTGAGCCATTTTGTATTTCATTGAGCAGCTCTTGTGCAGTTTTCAGAAAAATAGGGTGTACCCAAAGCGGTGCTAATTGTATCATTGGTTGGAGTACGAAAGCCCTTTTGTGCATCAACGGATGTGGGATTGTTAGTTTTGGCGTTTTCAACACATTTTCGTCAACGGCTATTATATCAATGTCAACAATCCTGTCGGCGTATGAGCCGTCGGCGTTTCTATGGCAGCTACAGCCCAGATGTCTTTCGATTTCTTGTAGCAATGATAGCATCTGTTGTGGCTCTAAATTGCTTTCTATAGCCAATCCTACGTTTAGAAACGAGTTGTGTGATGAGTATCCCCAAGGTTCGGACTCTATTACATCGCTTATTTGACAGGCTACGGCAAGGGCTTTCTCAATAGCTTCGATGGCATTGAGCAGATTGACTTTTTTATCGCCTAGATTAGAGCCTATATTCAGATAATATCTCATAGTATCAATGTGAAATTATTGTACACCTTTTGATTAAGAAATGACAGCTCCCCTAAAAGCTAAGGGAGCTGTCGCAGCTATGAAAAATTTCTATTGAAAGTGTTGTGTTTACAGTGATTTCTTGATTTGAACTTCTTCAAATGATTCGATCATATCGCCTTCTTGGATATCATTATAGCCTGCTATGCTCAAACCGCAATCGAAGCCGGTTGTCACTTCTTTCACGTCGTCCTTGAAGCGTTTCAAAGAACCTAGCTCGCCTGTGTAGCGAACGATGCCGTCACGGATGACACGTACTTTGCAGTTCTTCTTGACTTTACCTTCACGCACAATAGCGCCTGCGATAGTTCCCACTTTTGATATGCGATAAGTTTGAAGCACTTCGGCGGCACCAAGGATTTCTTCTTTGGTTTCTGGCTCAAGCATACCTTCCATTGCGCTCTTCACTTCTTCTATCGCTGAATAGATGATAGAATATAGGCGGATGTCGACTCCTTCGTTTTCAGCCAAACGGCGTGCCGCTTGTGAAGGGCGTACTTGGAAACCGATGATATAGGCATCTGATGCCGAAGCTAAAGTAACGTCGCTTTCGGTGATTGCACCCACAGCCTTGTGGATAACGTTCACTTGAACCTCTGGCGTGGACAACTTTATAAGTGAGTCGGTCAAAGCCTCGATAGAGCCGTCAACATCACCCTTAACGATGATGTTAAGCTCGTTGAAACTGCCAAGAGCCTTGCGGCGGCCTATATCCTCTAGTGTCACACGTTTTTGTGTGCGTAGTCCTAGTTCTCGTTGCAATTGCTCGCGTTTGTTTGCAATTTCACGTGCTTCTTGCTCTGACTCCATTACGTTGAAAGTGTCGCCTGCTGTAGGTGCTCCGTTCAATCCAAGTATAAGCACCGGAGCGGCTGGACCAGCCTCTTGTATGCGTTGGTTACGCTCGTTGAACATCGCCTTGATTTTTCCGTAATGTGTACCCGCAAGAATTATATCACCCATTTTCAAAGTACCGTTTTGTACCATAACAGTAGCTACATAACCACGACCTTTGTCTAGTGATGACTCAATTATAGAACCAGTTGCCTTGCGGTTAGGATTTGCTCTCAGCTCAAGAAGGTCGGCTTCAAGTAGCACTTTTTCCATAAGTTCATCTACACCGATACCCTTTTTAGCTGAAATATCTTGTGACTGGTACTTGCCGCCCCAGTCTTCAACAAGGTAGTTCATATTGGCAAGACCTTCCTTGATTTTCTCGGGGTTGGCAGTAGGTTTATCAATCTTATTAATAGCAAATACGATAGGTACGCCTGCAGCTGAAGCGTGATTTATTGCTTCTACAGTTTGAGGCATGATATTATCGTCGGCGGCTACGATAACTATAACAATATCAGTGATTTTTGCACCTCTAGCGCGCATCGCGGTAAATGCTTCGTGACCAGGAGTGTCAAGGAATGTGATACGTCTACCGTTAGCTAGTTTCACATTGTAAGCACCAATGTGCTGGGTTATACCGCCTGCTTCGCCTGCTATAACGTTGGCGTTGCGGATGTAGTCAAGTAACGAAGTCTTACCGTGGTCAACGTGTCCCATAACAGTGACTACTGGTGGACGAGGCTCTAAATCTTCTTCCTTGTCTTCCTCGGTAGTGATAGCGTTTACCACTTCAGAACTTACGAATTCAGTCTGGAATCCGAATTCCTCGGCAACAATGTTGATTGTTTCTGCATCAAGACGTTGGTTGATAGAAACCATTACGCCTATGCTCATGCAAGTGCCGATAACCTTGTTGATTGGCACATCCATCATAACTGCCAAGTCGTTAGCAGTAACAAATTCAGTAAGTTTAAGTACTTTTCCTTCTGCTGCTTCTTGTTCTGCTGCTTCGCGCTCGCGTTCATTTATGGCATCGCGTTTTTCTTTACGCCATTTAGCTGATTTCTTGCTAGGCTTAGATGTCAATCTGGCAAGTGTTTCTTTTACTTGCTTTTGCACGTCTTCTTCGCTTACTTCAGGCTTGAACGGACGTTTAGCCTTTGCTTTATCCTTGCTGCGCTTGCTGCCTCCGTTGTTGTTTGCTGCGGCTGCTTGTGCGTTGTTGTTATTCTTTTGTTCCTTGCGAGGATTCTCGTTGTTTATTTGTTTAGCGCTCTTTTCGATGTCAATCTTCTCTTTGCCTATGCGTTTGCGCTTCTTGCGGTCGCCAGTTTCTCCGCTTGCGGCTGCGCGTGCTGCTTGTTGTGACTTTTCTTTCGCTATACGTTCATTACGTTTTTCCTCACGAGTCTTCTTCTTTGGACGAGTCTGCTGGTTGATTGCAGAAAGGTCTATTTTGCCTATCACCTTTGGAGTGTTAGCAAGGGTAGGAGTGGCAAGGGTGAAAACACTTGACTCCTCTTTCTTTTCGGCAACGGCAGGCTCTTCCGCATTTTTTGGAACTTCCGCTTTAGGTTGCTGCGGCTTTGGTTGCTCCTTGCGTTGCGGCTGTTGTTGCTTGTTGGGCTTATGCTCCTCTTTCTTCTTTTCCTGAGGTGCAGGCTTAGGTTGAGGCTTACTGTTTTCCTTGTTGTTTGAAGGTGTAGCTTTTTCCTCTTTCTTTTCGGCAACTTTTGTTTCAGCCGATTCTTGTTTCGGTTGAGGCTTACCTGCCTGTTGCAAGTCAATTTTACCTACAATCTTAGGTGCTTGTACTGTTGCAGTTGTAGTCTTTATCTCTTCTACCTTATGTTCTTCCTTAGCTGGTTTTGCCTTCTCCTTTTGACGCTCGCTGATGAAGTCTTGTGACCTGATTTTCTGGTCACGGTCGTTTTTAAACGCATTTATGAGCATTTGGTAATGCTCGTCAGAAATGCGAGTGTTAGGATTCGGTTCAACATTGATGTTGTTCTTGCTAAGGAAATCAATGATAGATTGAGTCCCTACGTTTAATTCTTTTGCTGCTTTACTTATTTTTACTGGCATATATTACTAATAAGTGTTGTTTTGTTTGAAGATTAATAAAGACGTTCTCGTTGTGCAAGGGGTGAAGGCTGGATTAGTCTTCAAATTCCGCCTTAAGCACCGCTAATACGTTGTCTACTGTATCTTCTTCCAAGTCGGCTTTTTCGATAAGCACCTCACGTGGAGTGTTCAATACAGTCTTAGCTGTGGCACAACCCATGTCTTTAAGGGCCTCGATAATCCAAGGTTCAATTTCATCCTTAAATTCGTCTAGGTAGATGTCTTCTTCTCCTTCGGCATCAAGGTCACGATATACATCGATTTCGTAGCCTGTCAATTTTGATGCTAGCTTGATGTTCAAACCGCCTTTACCGATCGCAAGCGAAACCTCTTCAGGGCGAAGGAAGACCTCGGCATGCTTGTTCTCTTCATCAAGACGGATAGTTGAAATCTTAGCAGGGCTAAGTGCGCGTTGGATGAAAAGTTGAGGGTTGTTTGTATAGTTGATAACGTCGATGTTCTCGTTTCTTAATTCACGCACAATGCCGTGGATGCGGGCTCCTTTCACGCCTACGCATGCTCCAACTGGGTCGATGCGGTCATCATAGCTCTCTACGGCAATTTTAGCGCGTTCTCCAGGAATGCGTGCGACGGCACGTATTACAATAAGCCCGTCATGAATTTCTGGAACTTCTAGCTCGAACAAGCGGCGCAGGAAGTTTTCACTAGTGCGTGATACGATAATCTTAGGATTGTTGTTGTGGTTGTCAACTCTTTCGATTACGGCACGCACTGTTTCTCCCTTGCGGTAGAAGTCGCTTGGAATTTGTTGGTCTTTTGGTAAAAGTAGTTCGTTCTTGTCATCGTCAAGCAACAATATCTCCTTTTTCCAAAGTTGGTATACTTCGCCTGTGACAAGTTCGCCTTCCATTTCTTTAAATTTAGAGTAGATAGCATCTTTTTGCAAGTCAAGAATCTTGCTGGCAAGTGTCTGACGTAGGTTGAGGATAGCACGGCGACCAAACTTTGCGAAGTCGATGCGTTTAGTGTGATCATCGCCCACTTCACAGTCGGGATCTGGGTCGTCTGGGTCGTTTTGGGCTGCAGTAAGGCTGATTTGCTTTACTGGATCGGTTACTTTTCCGTCGGGAACGACTTCAAGATTTTGGTAAATTTCGCAGTCGCCCTTGTCGGGATTCATAATAACGTCGAAGTTCTCGTCACTACCGAACATTTTTGCTAGTACGCTACGGAATGACTCCTCCAAGACACTAATCATCGTTGTCTTGTCGATATTTTTCAGCTCTTTAAACTCTGAAAATCTGTCCACCATGTCGATGGCTTCCTCTTTCTTTGCCATAATCCTATTTAAACTGAATTAAGTATTTTGTATATTTTATTTCGTTGTAATTTAAAATCTCATCTTCTTCAACCTCGATAGGTCGTTTTGCTCCTTCTGGTTTCACTTTTTTCGTTATGACGACGGTGAAAGTTTCGTCGTTCACATCTTTAAGTGTCCCTTTCAATTTTCTCCCGTCCTTAGTAAGAACTTCGATATTTTCGCCCAAATATTTTTCGTATTGGCGTTTCACTTTAAATGGCGAAGTTAGTCCCGCAGAGCCTACTTCCAACTCGTAATCTTCTTTGTCACGGTCGAAATGAGCCTCAATAGCTTTGGTTAATCCGATGCAGTCTTCAATACTTATATTGTCAATAGAATCCAACTCTACGACAATATTGTTGTCACGGCTTATACTCACATCAACCAAAAACATATTTCCGCCTTCTAATTCGGCTTCAATCACTTTAATAAGCTCCGATTTATCAATCATATTTTTTCTATTATAAAAAAAGTGAGGGAGCTGCCTGCCCCCTCCTTTACCATTCCGTTGCAAATATACGATATATTTGTGTAAAATTCATTATCATTTTAATTTGAGGGTCTGTTTGAAGTTGAAAATATATGTATATTTATATTTTTTTAACAAAGAATAACTTCGGTGCGGTGAGTTATGACTATGTGATACATAAACAACTGTCATAAATAATCATGTAATGGAATGATTCCAAGAATCCGGAACGTTGTTTTTTCATCAGTGTGTATGAATTTGTGGGTAAATTCAAAAGTCATCTAAAATAAATGGTTAAATTTGCGATAATTAATAGTAGAAAATAATGGTAAACACTGAAATTAAGAATCTGCTTTTCGACTTAGGGGGCGTGATAATGGATATAAAGCGAGAAAATTGTGTCCGTGCATTTGAGGAGATGGGAATGCTGGATGCCAACGACCTCTTAGGTGAGTATTCGCAGAAAGGTGTGTTTTTGGCTCTTGAAGAGGGCATGATTACAGCTGAAGAATTTAGGGCTGAGATAAGGAAGCATATTTCTTCAAGAGTGGAGGATTGCGAGATTGACAAGGCATTCTGTAAATTCCTTTTGGGTATACCGTCGCAAAGGTTGTATGGCTTAGAGCAGTTGCGTAAATCTTATAAGATTTTCTTGTTGTCAAATACGAATCCTATAATGATAAATAGCGATATTAAGAAGTATTTCCGAGTGTGCGGAAAGGAGATGGACGATTATTTTGACGGAATGGTGTTGTCTTATGAGGCAAAATCAATAAAGCCTGATGTCAAAATTTTTAAATATGCCATAGATCATTTGGGAATACTTCCGGAAGAAACTATTTTCTTAGATGATTCACAAAAGAACTTGGATGCGGCTGCAAAACTTGGGTTTGCTACGGCTCTTGTTGCTCCGGGGTGTGAGTTTATGGATGTGTTGCATGGCAAGTTGTATTGATAATGTGTGAAATATTCGATGAAATGGATATAATTAGAGGGAAAAATACTGATAAAGAACATAAATTGTTTGCAACAATAGGGATGTTTGACGGTGTGCATGTGGGTCATCAGTCAGTATTGGCTCAAACTAGGGCTTTTGCCGATGAAATGGGGTGTAAAATGGCAGTTGTTACCTTTGCGGAGCATCCTCAAAAATTGTTGCGTCCAGAAGGCGGCTTGAAGATGATAATGACGCTTGACGAGAGGTTAAGACTGCTAGAGAAAGCGGGTGTAGACGTAGCAATTGTATTGGACTTTACGCATGAACTATCTCAATTAAGTTCCAAGGAATTTATGTCGCTATTGAAAGACTCGTATGGTGTACATGGATTGGCTGTGGGATTTAACCATCGTTTTGGTCATAATAGGGATGAAGATTTTGACGACTATGTGCGTTATGGCGAACAGCTTGGCGTGAAGGTGGTAAAAGCGAAAGAATACAATGGGGAGTGCAGTCCAGTTAGCTCATCTCTGATACGAAAAATGATAGAGGAAGGTAGAGTGGATTTGGCGAGATGTTATTTGAGCCGTCCGTTTGAACTTGGAGGTGTTGTTGTTCATGGTAAGCAGAATGGGCGTAAGATAGGATTCCCAACAGCTAATATAGATGTGGCATCGTTGCGTGTGATAGTTCCTCATAAAGGTGTTTATGCCGTAAAAGCCACTCTAGAAAATGGCAAAAAATACGATGGAATGGCGAATATTGGCGTGCGTCCTACGGTTGAGAAAGGCGGATTGCCTACTTTGGAGGTGAATATATTCGATTTTGACGGTGATATATATGGACAACGTATGGATGTGGAGTTTGTTAAGTTCATTCGTTCTGAGGTGAAGATGGCTTCTTTCGATGAGTTGAAAAAACAATTATTTTTGGATAAAGCCACCTGTGTCAGAGTTTTAAGTGAGAATGTTTTAAAAGCGTAAAATATGAAGGTTGTGAATTTTTCAGAGCAAAGCTCACTTGTGAGCATGTATCTAAAGGAACTGCGTGACATTAGCGTTCAGAATGACCGAATGCGTTTCCGCACAAATCTTAAAAGATTAGGGGAGATTATGGCTTACGAGATCTCAAAAACTCTTAATTATAAGGTTGTAGATACGGTTACTCCGTTGGGTGTTGCTAAATGTGATGAGATTGCCGATGAAGTTGTGTTGGGAACAATATTGCGTGCTGGTTTACCATTTCATGAAGGTTTTCTGTCTTATTTTGATTATGCAGAAAATGCGTTTGTTTCGGCGTATAGAAAGTATAAAGAAAAGAATCCAGACGAGTTTGATATTGACATCGAGTATATAGCATCGCCGTGCCTTGATGGAAAGGTGCTGGTGCTTGTTGACCCAATACTTGCTACGGGTTCGTCTATGGAATTGGCATATCGAGCCTTGCTAACAAAAGGGAATCCTGAGCATGTTCACCTTGTTGCAGTAATATCTTCAAGGCAGGCAGTAGAATTTATTCAGGACAAGTTCGCCGATGTAGATGCCACGTTGTGGGTGGGAGCTATTGACGATGTAATAAACTCGCACTCGTATATAGTGCCTGGCCTGGGAGATGCTGGCGACCTTGCATACGGTGGCAAACTCTAAGATTGGTTTTGAGCATTAACTGTATTTTGTTTCCCGATGGGGAATTAAAACAGAAAAGCACTTCTCGCGAAGTGCTTTTTGCTTTTGCGCATAAGCGCAAGTAATCAATCTTTTTTACCTGTAGGGCATAAACTAAACTTATACCCAAAAAACTAACAACTAATAAACATTACTTATTACCTATTGATTACCCATGTAAGGATAATAACAACAACTATTATATAAATGAATCAAAAAACTTCTTTTTCAAATTAAATCGGGGGACTTAATAAAAACTCTTTTCTATTAATTAACCCCTAATTTCTCAGGTTAGGAATCCAATGACCAATGATTAAGAAACATTATTCTTTATCATTGACGATGCAAATATAGAACGTAATTTCCAGATTTAATCATGAATATAATTAAAATATAAATAAATTTGAGAGTTTATAAAAATTAAACTATTGTATATCAGTAAAATAATTGCTAGTTGCAAAGATAGAAATATAAATGTAAATATTATGAGAATGAGCCTATTTTCATAATATCTTCTTCAAAAGTTTCACGGTTTTTGGCTTTGCTCTTTATCTTGTTTCGATAAGTGTAAATTGTGTTTACCGAATAATTCAAGAAACTAGCAATCTTGTTGCTGTCTTCTACACCCATTCTTGAAAAAGCGAATATTCGTAATTCTGTTGTGAGATGTCCCGGCTCTTTGATGATGATGCGTTCTTCTGGAATTAGAAGATTGTTGAATTCTTCTATGAAGGTGGGGTAAATGTGCAAGAACGTGGTGTCAAAATTGTCATAGAATTGTTGATGCTGATTTTCGGTGAACTTAGAAGATTTAGCCATTTTAAGCAATTCTTCAATTTGTCCTGCTGTGATTTTTCTAGTTACGACCTTGCAGAAGTTGTCGAGCCTATCCATATAAATTGAGCAGATGTCAAGGAAGTGTCCTATATACTCTTCTTTGATGCTGTTGGCCTCTTTTAGCTGTTGTCGTGCCAATTTCACTTTCTGCATTTGAGAAATTACTACAATAATGGTGATGATAAGACCTACGGAAAGTAGGGTTGTCAAAATGGTGGTGAAGAGTAAGGTTTGCCTTTGTTTATCGAGCTGGTCTTTGTATGCTCCATCGATAAGCGGGATTATTTTGGACACTTCGGCGGTTCTTAGTCGCGCATTGCAAAATACAGCATCGGCAAGTGACGATGAGATGTAGTTGTAGGCATGTTCTATATCACCCTTGTTGTAAAGGTGTATTGCGAGGTCCTGGATTGACATGGTTTCTTTTACTGAGCCTTTGATGTCGGAAATCGCAGATAGGGCTAGATAGTAGGCGGCTACGTCATCTTGTCCTTCCAGTTTTTTTATTTGGAACATATTGTGTGCGGCACGTGCATATATGTTGTCGTGATTTGGTACTTCATCAATCAGTTCACTGAATAGGAGTTTGGCTTTGCTCATTTCGCAGTTACCCATGTAGTGCTCGGCAAGATATAGCTTGTGTATAGGGGAGTCTTCATCAAGAACTTCTAACTGCTTGTCGCGATAGTAGTTTAGCAATTTCAGATATTTGTCGAAAATCTCTTTGTTCCCGTAAGCGTAGGTTGTCATGTAAGCATAGAATTGCCGGCTTGTGTCAAGCCATTCTTCCTTTAAAGATTCGGGAATGCCTTCAGCTTCTATATTGCCAAGCTCGGTTATCCCTTCTTTGAAATATCCGAGTATTGCCAAGACTTTCACTTCGCCTAGCCGTGCTAGAGTCAGGTTTATAGTGTCGTTCAATACTTGTGCGGCTTCATGTGCTTGGTTGAAGTAGTATAAGGATGAGTCGGAAATGAATGTTTCATATTCTTTGCCTAAATCCAGCAATGCTTCGATTCTTTTTTTGCTGAATTTATTCGATGAAATGGAGATTTTCTTCAATGAGTCGATACGTGCGTACTTGGCACGGTCGTAGATGCTTTTTTTCTTGATTTCTCTATCAAGTTGGTTAAGCTCAAAAGAACTCAACTTGTTTTGTGAGAATACTGTACCTAGAGATAGCAGCAGGGAAAATAATACTATAATTCTAGCCATATAATTTTAAAGTCAGTTTTAACAAAGATAGGCAATAAAAATGATAAATTCACCATAAGAACCTCATAAAGTTGCTATCTTTGCGTGGAATGAACGGAATATTGAAAAAGAACAAAAAGTATTATAAGCAGATATTGGCTATTGGTGTGCCTATCTTGCTTGGGCAGTTGGGCGTTATAATAACGGGCTTTGTCGATACGATGATGGTGGGCAGGTACTCAACAGAGTCACTGGCATCAGCTTCGTTTGTAAACAGCCTTTTCAATTTGATGAATATAGTGTGCCTAGGTTTCTCTTACGGAATAACTCCGATTGTCGGGGCGTATTTTGCGAAAGGAGAGAAATGGCGTATAGGCGAGGTTGTAAAAGTAGCCTTGTTGTTGAATCTAGCATTTGGGGTCTTGTACGGATTGGTGATGCTGGTGATATATTTGTTTATAGATAGGATGGGGCAGCCTGTAGAATTGTTGCCGCTGATGCGTCCTTACTATATAGTGATACTCATATCTATGCTGCCGGTGGTGGCGGTAAACGCATTAAAGCAATTTACCGATGCATTGACTGATACAAAGCTGGCGATGGTTATATTGATAGGCGGTAATTTGCTTAATATTCTGGGCAATTGGCTGCTTATTTATGGAAAGTTAGGATTCCCCGAGTGGGGGCTTTTCGGAGCAGGAGTTAGTACGCTTGCGGCTCGTGTAATCATGCTTTTGACGTATATGATATGCGTGCTTTATATGAAACGCTATCGTAAGTATTTGCGTGGATTTATAGAGGGCATGATAAAATTGAAAGATGTTATTGGATTGTGGAAGTTGTCGATGCCAGTTTCTATGCAGATGGGTATGGAAACGGCTATATTCACGTTCGCATCGGTACTGGTAGGGTGGCTTGGAGCTGACTATCTCGCTGCTTACCAGGTTATATTGGTTATGGGCAGCTTTGGCTTTATGGTGTATTACAGTTTTGGCGCTAGTATGTCGATAATGATTTCTAATTATTCAGGAGTGGGTGAGGTGGAGCATGTTCGTCAATGTGCCAAAGCGGGTTATCACATTATTTTGGCATGCGCGGTAGCTGCTTCTGTTGTATTCCTGATGTTCGGTCGTGAAATTATTATGCTGTTCACTGTTGACGAAGCAGTGATAGGTATCGCATTGGGTCTTATATTGCCGTGGATTGTCTATCAGCTAGGTGATTCGATGCAAGTTGCTTATGCCAATGCGTTGAGGGGGATAAAATGTGTTATGCCGGTAATGAAATATGCGTTTGTTGCTTATGTGGTGATAGGCATACCGGCATGTTACGTGTTTGCGTTTCCTGCGGGAGGCGGAATAGTGGGGATTTACTTGTCGTTTGCCGTGTCGCTTTTTATCGCTGGCGTGATGTTTATGTGGAGATTTTACCGAGAAGTTGATAAAAATGTGACAAAAGGGGTAAAAAGCAATCCATAAAGTCAAAAAGTGGAATAATCTTATTATCTTTGTGCTAGGAAGCTAAGACGGGATTTTCAGGGAATCCCGCATACTAAAATTAACGATATGAAATTTAAGAAAATTGTAGTGGGGCTATGTGTTGCCGCTGTATCATCTACGGCAGTGGCACAAATAAATATAACAAGCACCACACCGAAAGGTTATTTGTCACGTGGGGTACAAATGTACGGTATGCGTAACTATGACGGCGCTATTGATCAACTAACCCATTTGAGAAACTTGCTAGTGTCGGCAAGTGACATAGAAGAAGCTGATTATTACATTGCAAAAAGCTATTTTCAGAAAGGCAACGAGAAAAAGACGATAGAATTGCTTAATAGGTTCCTGTCCGACTATCCTTTGTCATTTAGGAATCCTGATGTGTATGCCACTCTGGGAGATGCGTGTTTCTATAACGGAAATTATGCGAGAGCCATACCGTTTTATTTGAATGTCAACCGAAGTGCTTTGCCTGTGTTTCAACAAGAAGATATCATATATCGTTTGGCGTTCTCGGAGTTGAAAGTGAAAGAGGGCGATGAGGTAGAAGGCAAGACTCTCACAGAGGAGGATGTGGAGCGCTACCGCCGTCATGCTGAAATGATGTTTGATTTGCTTGACGGAACTGAACGATATGCCGATGCCTCAAAATTCTACAAGGCTTATATAAGCTATGAAAAGAATGATTATGACACAGCACTTCAAGAATTTTTGAGAGTTGATAGAAGAAGCGAGCTCGGTCATAAAGCCCAATATTATTTGTGCCACATATATTATGTGAAAGAAGAACCAGAGAAGGTGATTTCTATAGGAACTAAGCTGTTGAGCGGTGATAACTCCAGTGCTATGGATGGAGAAGTGAGCCGTATCGTGGGCGAGTCTTATTATAGAAATGGCGATGACGACAAGGCGGGAGAATATATCAATAAATATCTGGAACTGGTTGAGGGGGAGCCATCGGTTACAGCTCAATACATTTTGGGTACTCTTGATTATCGCAATGCTGAGTATCAATCGGCAATCGAACATTTAGGCTCTGTAGCTCAAGAAGAAAATGCTATGGGACAGAGTGCGTATTATTATTTGGGTCAGGCATATCGTAAATCGGGTAATATGCCACTGGCTGCTATGGCGTTTGAGAAGGCTGCCCAACAGAGTTACAGCCCTACAACGCAAGAGTCGGCTTTCTATAATTATGCCGTAATCCAGAATGAAGGAGGTCGTACTCCATTCAGTAAGGCTATAGAGATGTTTGAAGGATTTTTGACGAAGTTCCCTAACTCAAAATATGCCGATGAAGTGGGTGAATACATGGTTTCAGCCTATATGACGGGTAATGATTATCAGAAGGCGTTGTCTAGTATTTCACGCATTAAAGAGCCAAATGCTAAAGTGCTTAAAGCTAAGCAAACAGTTCTTTATAACCTTGGTGTAGAATCGTTGTCTAACGATAAGGTGGTAGAAGCTGAAGATTATTTCCTCAAAGCTCGTCAACTAGCATCGTGTGATGCCGATCTTGATGCTCAAGTGTGCTTGTGGCTGGGTGAATGTGCTTATCGAAATGGTGATTATGAGCGTGCTGCTTCTTATCAAAACGAGTTTTTGAGAAGTTCCTATGAGGGCGAGAATAATTATGGTTTGGGATATTACAATCTTGGTTATAGCAGGTTTCAACAGAAAAAATACGATGAAGCTCGTGCGGCTTTCAGAAAAGCTATCGCAAGCAATTCATTAAGCGAGGCTTTGGTGAGCGATGCCAACAATCGTATAGGCGATACTTATTATTATTCAAGAAAATATGATACGGCTGAGAACTATTATGAAAAGGCTACTGGAGATTACGCTATCTATCAAAAGGGTATAATGCTGGGTCTTGATAAGGATTACAAAGGAAAAATCGCTCAAATGAACGAGTTGTTGAAGTTGTATCCGTCATCATCTTTAGCTCCATCGGCAATGCTGGAGCAAGCTGATGCTTACATGAGCATGAATAACAGCCGTAAGGCTATAGCCGTTTATGATGAACTTATAAAGGCTTATCCAGAAGATGCTATTGCGCGTAAGGCTATGCTAAATAAAGCCATAACAGAGCGTAACTCTAAAAATGAGGCTAGCGCAATAGAGGCATATAAGGCAGTAATAGCAAAATATCCTACCAGTGAGGAAGCGAGCGTTGCTGTAGAAGACTTGAAGCTGATTTATGCCGATAAAGGACAACTTAAGAAATTGAATGCATTTATACAATCGGTTAAGAATGCCCCTAAACTAGACGTGAACGATATTGATAGGTTGACGTTTGAAGCTGCTGAAAAGTCTTATATGGCTGATAATTCCAGCATATCTAAGATGAAGAGCTATTTGGCTTCTTATCCTAATGGAGCTTATGCGGCTAATGCCAAGTATTATGTGGCTAAGTACAATTATAATAAGGGCAATAATAATGAGGCTTTGTCGGCAATCAACAGTTTGGAGAAAACTAATGCTGATGCTTCGTTTATGGAAGATGCGTTAGCCATAAAAGGTTCAATATTGGTTAAGCAGGAAAAGAACAAGGAGGCTTTAGCGACGTATAGGAATTTGGTGGCTAAGGCAACTAATGCTGATAACCGATTAACAGCGCAATTGGGCGTGATGAGGGTTTCGGTTAAGTTAGACGATAATAAATCGGTAATAGAGAGTGCCGATAAATTGTTGAAAGTTGGAGGTCTTACTGCTGAGGAGGAGAAAGAAGTTACATTTAGCCGTGCCGAAGCCTACTATAAAAGCGGAAGTGATAAGGAAGCGGCAAGCGACTTTGCTACTTTGTCGCAAGATACACGCAACCTTTATGGAGCTAAATCGGCATACTATTTGGCTGAAATGCAATATAATGACGGAAAATTGAAAGATGCCGAGAACACATTGAACAGATTTATCGACGAAGGCACTCCACACCAGTATTGGTTGGCTCGTGGATTCATTTTGCTTGCTGATGTTTATCACAAGCAAGGCAAGAATTTTGAGGCATGTGAGTATTTGGAGAGTTTGAAGAATAACTATCCAGGTGAGGAAACTGATATTTTTAATCAAATAGAAAAGCGTTTGACTGAATGGAAGTCGGCATCAAAGAAAACTTCAAAAAAGTAACAATATTAGAGGGTATATCAATATGAAAAAGGCAAGAATATATATATTGGTGGCGTTGGCATTAGGATGTTCTATTGCCGTATCAGCTCAGAAGAAAAAGACTCTCACCAAGGAAATAACTGTAGAAACTGATTTCGTTCCAGTCGAGAAGAAAGCTACAAAGTCCAACACACTGCCTGCGGTGGAAAAGACAACTGTGCCTAAGAAGACGCTTAACTACAGTGAATGGGTGAGGTCGGTTGAGATACCGCAAGAAGTGAACAAGTTTGAGCCGTATGCTTATAAAACAACCTATCCATTTGTGAATAGTAAGGGCTATGTTGATTTAGGCTTGGGTACGCAATTGAATATATTGGGTAGTGCCGGATATAGGTTTATTGAAAAAGAGGATATGTTGTTGAATGCATGGCTTCAGCATAATTCTACTTGGTTAGGCAAAAACTCGTCGCCTAGAGCTGTTGCGAATCCTCAAAAGCAAAAAATAAATGATAATACGTTAGGCGTTAATTTTGCTCAAAAATTATTGACTGGAACGTTGAAGCTAAGTGCTTTTGGTCATTATGATTATTTTAATTATTATGGCTATAATGAGGTTTCAGCTTTTAATAATGCTAATAATCAGTCAATAAAAGAATTTGCAGTAAAAGCTGATTGGGAAAGTTTTGTGACAGAAACTACCAAGACTCATCTATCTGCACAGGTGGTGTTTGATCATTTCAGTTATTCTCGTTATTTGAATAATGCCGATAAGGGATTGCATGAGAATCATTTGTATGCAAAGGTTAATGCTGAGGCATCAATAGGTGGAAATATGTCGCTAGGTATTGACGGAACTGGTGAGATAGTACGATACACCAGATTGCGTAATGAGCAGGGCGTTGCCTCTCGCAATACGTGGATGGCATTGGTGAAAGGTTCGCCTTACATTCGATATAATGATAAATCGGGATTGAGTGTAAAAGCAGGATTGAATGTGGATTTTTCGGCAAAAGATGGTAAGAAAATACGCATATCACCTAATGTAAGAGCCGATTATAAGGTTTTAGATAGAATAATTTTGTATGCCGATTTGAATGGAGGCAAGAAGATTAACTATTTAAGCGATTTCCATCTAAAATGCCGTTATTTAGCACCTAATGAGGTGTTAGGTAGTTCATATACTACGGCTGATTTAGAAGTGGGAGCTAAGGTTGGTCCATTTGAGGGCTTTTATGCAAGACCGTTTTTAGGTTATGGTGTGTTCAAGAATGAAGTGCTTCCTGTACTTGAGGATATGGACGTGTCTACAGAGAGCGGTGTTGCCACTCTTTATCCTATTCCATTATATGTGATTACGCAGAAATTGGATATAAAGGGCTGGAAAGCAGGTCTAGAACTTGGGTATAAATATAATGAGCTTATTGATTTTAATGCGACAGTTCAGGCTACACAACAAGATAAAGATAAAGGATATGCTACTGGTCTTGACCGTGCAAAGCTATTGATAGATGCACAAGTGAAAGTGACACCTATAGAGCCGTTGGCAATAACGTTAGGATATAATATGCGTAGTAAACGTGCTTATTATAGCCGTTATGAGGTGGTAGGAGCACCACCAGTGGTGACATGGAGAAAGACCGATTTAAAGGACGTTTGTAACCTTAGTTTGCAAGCATCATATAAGATTGACAAGATGTTTACCGTGTTCGTGCATGGAAATAATTTGTTAAATATGCAGTGGGATGAATATATCGGTATGGGTGCACAAAAGATGAGTGCAATGGCTGGAGTAAATATATTATTCTGATATCCGCAAATCTAAATAAGTAAGCAGCCTATCTCAAGTGTGCGAGGTAGGCTGCTTGTTTTTTGGGGTTAATAGCATTGGGTGGTTGTTTGAATCGCTGTCCCCTTCTAGGCTGTGTCGCCATAGAGGGACAAAAAAAGACTGCTTATAAAGCAGTCTTTTCAGCGCTTCAAGATGGGCTTGAACCAACGACCCCCTGATTAACAGTCAGGTGCTCTAACCAACTGAGCTATTGAAGCAGTTTTGCACTCGCTCTTGCGAATTGCGTTGCAAAAGTAGTGCCAATATTTGAATTATGCAACTACTTTCCTAAAAAAAGACGAACATTTTTCACTTTTAAGACTTTTTTAAAAGAAAAGAAGCTGTTTTCTCGTAGCTATGTTGTACTTTAGCGACTAAAATGATAAAAATGAAGAAAAGAATTAAAATAGTAGCGGCATGTGCCGTAGCATGTTTGGTGGTTTCGTCCTTTGCATGGAGTGCCAAGCCTAAAAATGATTATTCGGCTGTTGTGCGTAACCTAGATACGTTTGTTACGCTTTATAAGGAATTAAACACGTTTTATGTAGATACTATAGATGCGCAGAAAAGCATTGAGAGGGCTATAAATGCCATGCTAAATGATATTGACCCATATACTGAATACATTCCAGCTAAGGAGCAAGAAGATTTTTTGACTATTTCAAGCGGCGAGTATGGTGGTATCGGCTCTTACGTGATGGTGCGTAAAGACACTACTTATTTTTCAGAGCCTTATGAGGACAGCCCTGCGGCATTGGCTGGAGTGCGTGCTGGCGATAAGATTCTGATGATAGATGGTGATAGTGTAGCAGGGTTGCCGTCAGATAAGGTGACTGCAAAGTTGAAAGGTCAGCAGAATACAAAAGTGCGTGTGCTTGTGGATCGTCCTTATGTGGGTAATGTGGAAATGGATATTATACGCAAGAAGATACAGATGCCAAGTGTACCTTATTATGGAGTGCAGCGTGGCAATATAGGGTATATCTCGCTTGTTAATTTCAGTGAGAAAGCGCCGCAAAGCGTAAAAGATGCCTTACTGGATTTGAAGAAGAATCCCAATGTGAAGTCAATCGTGTTGGACTTGCGTGGTAATGGTGGAGGATTGTTGCAAAGTGCTGTCCAGATAGTTGGTCTATTCGTACCAAAAGGAACAGAAGTGCTGCAGACTCGTGGAAAGGTGAAGCAAAACAATAAAACGTATAAGACTACACAAGAGCCTGTGGATGCTGAAATTCCGTTGGTGGTATTGATTGACGGTGGTTCAGCGTCATCGTCGGAGATTGTGGCAGGAGCGTTGCAAGACCTTGACCGTGCTGTGATTGTGGGTAATCGTTCTTATGGAAAAGGGCTGGTGCAAAACACTCGTCCGTTGCCCTATGACGGATTGCTAAAGGTTACTGTAGCTAAATATTATATACCTAGCGGTCGTTTGATACAGGCTATAGATTATTCTCGCCGCAATCCTGACGGTAGTGTGGCACGAGTGCCTGACAGTTTGACCAATGTGTATCGCACAGCAAATGGTCGTGAGGTGCGTGACGGAGGAGGTATTACACCCGATATTAAGATTGAATATCCTGAAGTGAGCCGTTTACATTATAATATCGTTCGTGACAATTGGGCTTTTGATTTTGCTACAAAGTATGCTCATGAGAATAAAACCATACCTAGT
Organism: uncultured Muribaculaceae bacterium; assembly: GCA_964606575.1. Classification (GTDB taxonomy): domain Bacteria; phylum Bacteroidota; class Bacteroidia; order Bacteroidales; family Muribaculaceae; genus RGIG4576. The sequence continues at coordinate 25,827 of CAZSHA010000015.1, forward strand.
GCCGAGGATTTTGAGATAACGGACTCTATCTACAATGAATTTAAGCGTTTTATTGATCCTGATAAGTTCCAGTATGATAAAGTATGCGAGGATGGATTGCAGCAATTGCGTGAGGTAGCAGAGTCTGAAGGCTATATGAATGATTCCACAAAGGCAGAGTTTGCTCGTTTGGAGAAACTTTTGAAGCATGACTTGAACCGTGATTTAGACACGCACCGAAAGATTGTGTCGCAGCTTCTTGCTATAGAAATAGTGAAGCGTTATTATTACCAGCGTGGAGGAAACATACAAGAGTTGAAATATGACCCTGCTATGGATGCTGTGGTGAAACTGTTTTCTACCGATGGCGAATATAAGAAGATTCTAAGCCCAAATAAAGATACTAAGAAGTAGCCGCGATAAAGCTAAATCCTAGCAGATTCTAGAAGGATTGTTAGATAAATTAAAGGAGCAACTCTTCAAAAATGAGGCTGCTCCTTTATTGTTTTCTAGTTGGATGGTGCGTTTTAATCTTCTAGCTTATGCTTGTTAAAGTAGATTTTCATCTCTCTCTTAACTTGAGGTGATAGCCTTAATAACACATACATGGTAGGAATTGCCATAAACGCGAAAGCTAAATCCATGATACTTACTACCAAATCAAGCGAGATGATGCATGCTACTACAATCATGAACAAGTAGAAATAGTCGTAATATTTACCGTTCTTATATCCGAAAAGATAGCCAGCACATTCAGTACCATAGTATGAATAAGAGAACATTGTCGTCACTGCGAATATGAACACGATAACCATAAGAGCATATTCACCCCAGCCTGGAAGCATTGTTTCAAATGCGTTAAGTGCAATATACAAACCCTTTACACCGTCCACTTCGATAGGGCTTATTTGCATTGCCATTAAAATAGGTATTGATGTGAGCGTACACACAAGTCCTGAATCGATGGCAGGTCCTATCATGGCGATAAGTCCTTCTCGTGCAGGTTCTGTGTTGCGAGAAGCTCCGTGCATAAGCGATGCCGTACCTACGCCAGCCTCGTTCACATACATTGCTCGGCGTGCGCCTGTCAATGCGATGAATGCTAAAGCCCCGAAACCGGCTTTTAGATTGAACGCTTCACTCACAATGTTATAGAATACCTTAGGAAGTAGGTCGAAATTCATAACAATGATTATGAAAACCAATAAGAAATAAAGACCCACCATGCCTGGTACTACTTTAGTAGCAATCTTTGAGATGCGTTTGATTCCGCCAAGCACGACGATTGATACGCCTAGACCCATTATAATACCAGTGATTAGGCGGAATTGGAATGTGTCAGGAGCATCAAGCACAGTGATAAAGGACTCTGTCAATTGGTTGGCTTGCATGAAGCAAAGAGTTCCTATCATACCGAATACGGCAAAGAATATAGCCATAGGTTTATATTTTTTTCCTAGTCCCTCGGTGAGCATGTACATTGGACCTCCATGTGCATTGCCTTGCTTGTCTTTACCTTTATACATAATGGCAAGCGTACCTTCAAAAAATTTGGTCGCCATACCCAATAATGCACTAACCCACATCCAGAAGATGGCTCCAGGTCCTCCTATAGATATAGCAATCGCAACTCCTGCGATGTTTCCCATTCCCACTGTTGAGCATATACTGCTCATTAATGCCTGAAATGAGCTTATTTCGCCTTCTCCTGTGGAGCTCTTGGTGCGTAAAGCCTTGATTGACCAGTTTATACGCCTTAATGGAATAGCTCCGGAATAAATGAATAGAAAAAGTCCTCCTCCTATAAGCCAAATAAACAGGGGATAACCACATACGAAATCGCTAAAACTTAGGATTCCGTCCTTTAAAACACTAAAAAAATTACTCACTGTCCTAAAAATTATACCTTATAAATGAGAATAATGAGTGCAAAGATAGTGCAAATAAAGTGAAGAACAAGCCAAACAATTAAAAATTATGTGTTAGGTGCGGTTGTTTTAGGAAGATATGGGTTGTACTTCGCTTTATTTGCACTATCTTTGCATTAATGGATTATAGAGTTTTTGCACCTGAAAAGGTCGTATACGAAGTGGGATTGCCAGCATCTAAGAGTGTGAGTAATCGTGCGTTGATAATAAATGCTTTGTCGAGGAGCAAGGCTAATATAACAAATGTAGCTCGGTGTGATGACACCGATGCTATGGTGTCGGCATTGTCCGATATGACGGCTACTGAGGTCAATATAGGAGCGGCTGGTACAGCTATGCGTTTTTTAACAGCCTATTTCTCAGTACAAGAGGGACGTGAAGTGCTGCTTGACGGTAGCGAACGGATGCGTCATCGACCTATCAAGATTCTAGTTGAGGCTTTACGTTTATGTGGAGCTGATATCGAATATGTTGGAGATGAGGGCTTTCCGCCATTGCTTATAAAAGGCAAAAGGCTTAAATCTAAGGTTGTGCGTATTCCCGGTAATGTAAGCTCACAATATATTTCGGCTATTTTAATGGTAGCCCCATTGATAGACGGATTGGAACGAGTTTCGCTGGTGCAAGAGGTTATATCCCGACCGTATATAGATATGACTCTGGAACTTATGAGGCAGTATGGGGTGAAAACCCATTGGGAAGACAATGATATAGTGTTGGAAACTGGATCGGGGTATGCTCCTACCGATTTTCTTGTTGAGAATGATTGGTCAGCAGCTTCTTATTGGTTTCAAATCCAGTCGTTATTGCCTAAGTCATGTGTCAGTTTGTGCGGATTGTTTCCTATAAGCACGCAAGGCGATTCTGCGTTAGCTGGATTGTTTGAGTCTATGGGCGTGGCATGTAATTGGCGTGGTACTTATCTCGATTTGCGAGTAGACACGTCGGCTGTTGTCCAAAAGTTGGAGATGAATTTAATTGAGAATCCCGATTTGGCACAAACTATTGTCGTCACTGCATGTTTGCTTGATATTCCGTTCCATATAGAAGGCTTGCAGACATTGAAAATAAAGGAAACAGATAGAATCGAAGCTCTTCGCACACAGTTGTTGAAAATGGGTTATCCGCTCACGGTAGGTGATGATTTGTCGTTGTCGTGGGATGGAACAAAATGTGTCGCTGAAGAAACGATAGATATTTCAACTTTTGATGATCACCGCATGGCTATGGCTTTTGCTCCTGCAGCTGTTAAATTCCCTAGGATAGTGATAAAGAATGCAGAGGTGGTGAGCAAATCCTATCCAGAATATTGGAATCATTTGCGTGCGGCGGGGTTTAAATTAGAAGAGGTGGAATGACAGGAGCGTTATTTATATTATCGGCAACTGTAATCGCTGGCGTATTGTTGTATATTTGGCATCGATACGAATTGCGTAAGTCTGGTGAAGATGCCGAGCCAGAAATAGAAGAGCCAGAAAGTCAGGACGGTTGTTGCGGTCAGCATGCGGTGTGCGAGAAAGATTCGTTACTGGCAGGCGTGAGTGAGAAAATCATATATTATGAAGATGAGGAGCTGGATGTCTTTAAAGGCATGGAGCCTACAGAATATAGTGATGATCAGATAGAGCAGTTCCGTGATGTCCTATACACATTGCGTGTCGATGAAGTCGCAGGCTGGGCACGTTCCATTCAATTGCGTGGAATAAACTTGCCCACAATAATACAAGACGAATTGTTGATGATAGTATCGGAAGCCCGAGATAATAATAAATAGCGCAACCAATGGATATATTTCAATATACGTTTTTCCAAAATGCTTTGATTGGAGTGGTGATTGTGAGCATCGTTTCGGCGATGATAGGCACATATATTATAACAAGGAGATTGATGTTTATAACCAGCGGTGTGACCCACGCTTGTTTCGGAGGATTGGGGTTAGGATATTATTTCGGCATATCACCCATTTTAATGGCGGGCGGGTTTGCTGTGGTATCTTCTTTGGGGGTAGAGTGGCTTACCAACCACCAGCGTGTGCGTGATGATTCAGCCATATCGGTGATGTGGGCGTTGGGAATGGCTGTGGGTACTTTGTTTATTTTCTTGACACCTGGTTATGTTCCTGAGTTGAATTCATTTCTATTTGGAAATATCCTTACCATTACCCATTCCGATTTGATAGCTTTTGCCGTATTTATGGTTGTGTTTATGGCGTTTTTCTTTTCGTGCTATAGGCTCATTGTGTCATGTGCTTTCGATAAGGATTTTGCCAAAACAAAAGGTCAACCAGTTGTTCTTATAAATACTATAATGACTGTAGCGATAGCTATATGCGTTGTGTTGACGATACGTTTAATAGGCATTATGTTGCTCATGTCTTTATTGTCGATGCCCCAGATGGTAGCAGAACTGTTCACCAACCGATTGAAGCCAATGATGGCAATATCGGTGATTGTTAGCTTATTCTGTTCTCTGGCAGGTCTTTTCTGTTCTTATTTGGCGGGAGTTCCAGCTTCGGCTACTATAGTATTGGCGTTGATAATGATGTATATTGCAGTGCGTGTGTATAAGTCGGTGGCGGCAAAGAGTGTGCGGTAGCAGGAAGTTACAATAATTGTAAAATATAGTCGTTATATTATTAATGTGGCATAAATCGTTGTAGTCTAGTGAAAGCGAGAGTTGTAATACAGTTTCTATTGGTTCTGCTTATGTCTTGCGGGCTGTTTTCTTGTAGTACGAAGAAGAATACGGCTGGGTCGCGTTTTTGGCATGCTTTCAATACCAGATATAATGTATATTATAATGGAGATGTTCATTATAAGGAGCAGCTTCATGAATTGGAAACAAAGTATGAGGATAATTATTCGCAACTCTTGTTTATGCATCCAGCCGAGGCATACGCTAATCCTAAGGCGACACAGCCAAGTACCAATTTCGACCGCACTATCGAGAAGATGCAGAAGGCTATACAACTCCATTCAATAAAGAAACGCCCCAAAAAGAAATCAGGAAAATCGTCAAAAGACAAGAAATATAAAGAATGGCTTAAACGTGAAGAGTATAATCCGTTTTTGCACAACGCTTGGTATATGATGGCGAAGGCACAATATATGAAAGGTGATTTCCTTGCGGCAGCCGCAACGTTCCACTATATCTCTGGGCATTTTTCGTGGTTGCCCGACTTGGTGAATGATGCCAAATTGTGGGAGGCTCGTTCTTATTGTGCAATGGGTTGGCTTACTGAGGCTGAGAATATGCTGGCATATATGAAGCCTGAAAAAATAACCAATAAGAAAACTAAAGAACTTTTTAACTTGGCATTTGCCAGCTATTATGTCAAAAGTAAAAAGTATAAGGAGGCGGCTCCATATTTAACAGAGGCTGCGAAAGCTGCAAAAGGGGCTCAAAAAGTGCGTCTACACTTCCTTTTAGGGCAAATTTATACAGATATGGGCGAGAAGACTCTAGCCTATGAGGCGTTTAAAAAGGCTGGTAGTGCTACTGGAACTACTTATCGCACAAAGCTTAATGCCCGAATCAAGCAAAGTGCCGTCTATACTGGTAATAATGTGAATAGCGAAGTTCGTGCTTTGAAGAAAATGACTCGCTTTGATAGAAATAAGGATTATCTGGATCAGATTTATTATGCGATAGGTAATTTGTTTTTAACACGTGGTGACACTGCAAATGCTATTTTGAATTATGCTTTAGGTGCAGAAAAAAGTACACGTAATGGTGTTGACAAAGGCATTGTGCAGTTGGCGTTAGGTGAGTTGTACTTCGCTCAAGGAAAGTATGATGAGGCGCAACCTTGTTATTCAGAGGGTATAACGCTTGTGAACGACGATTATCCTGGGTATAAGGAAATGAAACGTAGAAGCGATGTGCTTGACGAACTTGCTGTGTATTCTCAAAATGTGGTTCTTCAAGACTCTTTGCTGAAATTGTCGGAACTATCGGTTGAAGAACAGACAAAAGTGGCTGAGAGGATAATTGACGAGCTGAAGAAGAAAGAGAAAGAGGAAGCCGAGAACGCAAAACGAGAGGAATATCTTGCCAATCAGGCTGCCGCTGGCAATACTATGACAAGCAATACATCAGCGCCTACCACTTTCCAGATAAATAATGACGATTCATGGTATTTTTACAATACGGCTACAAAAAATGCAGGAAAAACAGCATTCCAAAAGGCTTGGGGTAGCAGGAAACTGGAAGATGACTGGAGAAGAAGAAATAAGACTACGATAGCCCAAGAAATTACAGAAGAAGATATGTATGCCGATAAAGAGGATGGCGATAACGGTGATAATTCTACTCAAGATTCTACGGCTGTTGACGGAAAAACTAAGGAAGATTTGGCAAAGGCTGACGATCCTCATTATGTGGAATATTATTTAAAACAGATACCAAAGACCGAGGAAGAAAAGCAAAACAGCAATGATATTATCCAAGAAGGCTTGTATAATATGGGGCTTATTTTAAAGGATAAGTTGGAAGACTATCCAAGCTCGGTGAAAGAGTTTAATGAGCTTTTGTCACGTTATCCCGATAATGTGTATCGTCTAGATGTATATTATAATATGTACTTGATGTATATGAGAATAGACGATTTGGCAATGGCGGAAAAATATCGTACGCTCATCACTACCGAATTTGCGGAGTCAAAATATGGAGTGGCGATGGAAGACCCTAATTATCTTGACAATTTACGTAACATGGAAAGCGACCAAGAGGTAATGTATGAACATGCTTACAATGATTATATCAACAATAATAATGCTGGTGTTCATGGTGCTTATACGGAGATGATGCGAAAGTATCCTATGTCAAAGATTATGCCTAAGTTCATGTTTATAGATGCGTTGTCCTATGTGACAGAGAAGAATTACGATAAATTCAAGTCCACCTTAAAGGAAATGCTGGAGCGTTACCCCGAAACAGACATGACACAAATAGCTTCATCTATGTTGAAACAGGCAGAACAAGGGCGTAAGATAGAAGGCGGTGGCTCTAATGTGCGGGGTATCTTGTGGGCAACAAGGCTAACGAGCGACACTACGGCAGTGGCCGATGGTAAAGAGGTGACTCCATTCAAGGATGCTCCAGAATCGCCACAAGTGTACGTTATGGTTTATCCGACTGACAGTGTTTCAGCTAACCAGTTGCTGTTTGATGTAGCAAAACATAACTTTTCACGTTTCGTGGTTAAAGATTTTGACCTAGAGCAGATGACTTTTGGCAGGCTTGGTTTGTTAGTAATAAAAGGTTTTGCTAACTTTGAAGAGTTGAGCCACTACAAGCGTGTGCTTGAAGAAGACACCGATTTGGTGATTCCTGTGCAGGTGCGACAAGTGATGATTAGTGTTGACAATTTCAATCTGTTGCTTAATGAAGGACGCTCTTTTGAAGAGTATTTTGAGTTCTTGGAGCAAGAGAATGTTGAAAATGTCGAAAGTTCGGCTGAACCCGAATAATTTAAAACGATGCTACGATGACAAATGGATTGATACTTTGGGCTGACGATGAAATAGATTTGTTACGCCCACACATAATGTTCCTTAATGCTAAAGGTTATGAGGTTGTTACGGTTTCCAACGGTCGTGATGCTTTGGATGCCGTGACTGAGCGTAATTTTGACTTGGTGATTCTTGACGAGAATATGCCAGGATTGAGCGGGCTGGAAACTTTATCGCAAATTAAGATGACCCATCCCGATGTTCCTGTTATAATGATTACCAAGAGCGAGGAGGAAAACATAATGAATCAGGCTATAGGTAATAAGATTGCCGATTATCTTATAAAACCAGTAAATCCCAACCAGATACTGCTTTCTATTAAAAAGAACTTGCATTCTGGCGTGCTTGTGTCGCAAAAGGCGACCTCTGATTATCAACAAGAATTTCGTAATATAAGCGGGATGATAAACATGGCTGATAGTTTTGAGGAATGGTGTGACGTGTATCGCAATTTGGTACATTGGGAATTGACATTAGCCGGAGCGGAAACCAATATGGATGAATTGCTGAAAATGCAGAAGACAGAGGCTAATTCGATGTTCTGTAAATTCGTTAAAAGCAATTATGAACAATGGATTACTACCGATAAACATCCGCTAATGAGTCATGAGCTATTCAAAAAGAAAGTGTTTCCGTTGCTCGATGCGGGAGAGAAGGTCTTTTTTATAGTGATTGATAATTTCCGTTTAGATCAGTGGCGTGCGGTAAAACCGCTTTTTAGCGACTATTTCAACATAGATGATGACGACTTGTATTGTAGCATACTGCCAACGGCTACGCAATATGCAAGAAATGCGATATTTTCGGGCTTAAAGCCAATAGATATAGCTCGCATGTTCCCCGATTTGTGGGTGGATGAAGACGAGGAGGAAGGCAAGAACCTTAACGAGTCACCGCTCATCCAGACTATCTTGAATCGTTATCGTAAGCCTTATAAGTTCTCTTATAATAAGATAAATGATTCTGTGGCTGGCGAAAAGTTGTTGCAGAACTTCCGTAATCTTGACAATTACGATTTGAATGTAATAGTGCTTAATTTCGTGGATATGTTATCACATGCCCGCACTGAAAGCAAGATGATAAGGGAGTTGGCGTATAGTGATGCGGCTTATCGTTCGCTGACGGAGTCATGGTTCAAGCACTCCAGCGCACTCGAAATAATCAAGAAGATTGCCGAACGAGATTACAGGGTTGTACTTACTACCGATCACGGAACAATATGTGTGGATAACCCTGTAAAAGTGATAGGCGACAAGGCGGTGAATACTAATTTACGTTATAAAGTTGGCAAGAATTTGAGCTATAATGCTAAGCAAGTGTATGAGATAAAGAAGCCGCAGCAGTTCGGTCTGCCGGCACCAAATTTGTCGTCAACATACATATTCACTTATAATCGTGACTTCTTCGCCTATCCAAACAATTATAATTATTATGTGCAGTATTACAGTAATACATTCCAGCATGGAGGCATATCTATGGAGGAAATGTTGGTGCCTATTGTGACCATGACACATAAATAAAGACCTTATTTAGAAAGTTTTTTTGCTGTAGTTCTGTGTATTTCAATGTTATTTCTTATCTTTGCTTTGTGAACCTTTGAGAAGGAGTGCTAGGGTAATTAACGTTGAAAGCAAAAAGGAAATGAGGCAGGTACTAAAGCATAAGAAAATCTTAATCGCAATATTTGTTGTTGTGGTTATCGCCGACGTGATATACGGTATCCATAAAAGATATTTGTCGGTTGGAGAAGATGAGGCTGTCGCTGAAACTGTCGTTGTTCCTGCAAAAACGGTAAATAATATGTTTGATACCTATTTGGATATGCTAAATTCGTCATCAAAAGATAGCATTTCCGAAGGTCTTGCTGGTATGGAGAAGCTCGCAATGGAAGGTAATGCCGAGGCTATGTATCAGATAGCTTATACATATGTTTGGGCTCCTGCGGATAAGATTTCTTCTGAGCGTAAGAAGGTGCTGGGCTTGGATGTTAACGAGTTCGGTTTATTGAAGTCAGAAACAAAAAATGGTGAAACTGTGGAATGGCTAGAAAAGACAATACAGCAAGACTCTACGCATTACATGGCGATGTATTATTTGGGATTTTACTATCTTCACGGTTTTGCCGTGGCACAAAATAGTGAAAGGGCTAAAGAATTGTTTGCCGAGAGTAAACTTCATGCGTCGAATGCACAGAATTCAGAATATGTATCAAAAAATGAATCTACATTAAGCGAAATAGAGAAACATAATTAATTATGAGAAAATTATTTATAATTATCAGTTTATTTTTAGTAGTTAATATAGGAAAAGCGCAGATTGCAACTTGGTTGATTCATCCAGAATACGATCAAATAGAGTTGTTGGATGACAATTTATTAAAAGGAGAAAAAGACGGGAAAATTATCTTCTGGAACTTGGAAGCCGAGAAACTTTTGGAAATGAGCGATGTCACTTTGAACCTTTTCCGTGAGGATTTGGCTGTAGTGTGTGAAAAAGGGACTAGCACAGTGTCGGGTATTGTAAATAAACGTGGCGAGTTGATAGACTTGTCACAGCACAAATATCAGATAGAGAATGATTATCCTTATTTCTCATGCGGTTATCTTTTGGTGCGTAAGGGCAATTATTTATATTTCCTTGATAAGAAGGGTAATGATATATATGGTCCTTATGTGGAGGCTTATCCGTTCTTGGATAATATGGCGTGCGTGAAATACTGCATCGACCCAGTTAAGAAACCTCATGAGCAATTCTGGACTTATATATCGACTGTGCCAGGTGAAACATTCTTGACTGATGGCGATAACAATATAAAGCCGGAAAAGATAAGGTTCTGTTCTTCATTTAATTATGGTTACGCTATAGTGATGATAGACAAGGCTTTCTATAAGTTCCGTAATGACACTAAGACGATTGACCAAATGTATACGAGTGTTCCAGTGACTAAGAATACTCGTATAACATCGGTAGAGAAAGAAGTTGATATGCAGCGCTCTGATAGCTTAATAACAGTTGTTGCTAGAAACGCAGTGTTCTACTTCGACCGTTTTATGCGTTTGGTCAAGTATCAATATGTTGACCAGCCAGAGCAGTCTGTTATGATTACCACAAAGGATTTTATACCCGCTGTGAAGAAAGACCAAACGTATATGAGCGATTTCGAGGCTTTCGGCAATGCTAGAAAATATGGTTTGAATTATAATGGCAATGTTTTGCTGCCTCCGCAGTTTGATAATGTTGATTTGGTAAAAGACAAAATTGCCATTGTCACTGTTGACGGTAAAAAAGGTATAATAACAGCCGATGATGATTCAAAGATAGAGTTCCGGTTTAATAATGGTGAGCATATAGGATTTATGCACCAATTCTATACTGCTAAGGTTTCTGTTTCTTTGCCGCCTACAATAAAAAGCAAGACAGCCGTTGTTATGACAAGGCAATTTGATTGCGAAATCTTGCGTGAAACCCGACAAGAATATGATAACGTTGAGGGCAGCACGTTGGAATACAATTGTAGGTTGCAGATTCCTAGCGATTTGACCGATACGTTGTCATTTAGAAAATACTATATGACTGTGAAATATGACGGCTTGTTGTCGGTTGATCATGAGGTGACTGCGATGGAGTGGTTTGTAAAATATTATGACGTTAACTTGACAAAGAGCGAATTTACAGCTGCGCCTACCGATACTATTACTGTCGAATTCAATTTAGTTAAGTCGGCAATGGCAGGTGCTGAAGAAGCTAATTTCTATAAGAATGTGGAAGTGATATCACCTGTATTGTCGGGGGCGCCCGTGTTGACGAAATTAAGCGAAAATAGTTTCTCGTTCGACTTGACGGGTATTGAGATTGAAAAGTTACCATTCACTGTAAGAATTACTGAAACAGGTTGTCCATCGGTAGATTATCCGTTTGAGCTTACAATCACCAAGCCTGAACCTAAGAATAAAACAAGGGTGAGAAGGGCTGTGTCAACGCCATCAAGTTCTTCATCAAGGCAGGTTAAGAAAACAACTCCGGCTACTCCACAGATAATCATGCCAAAATAAGCCTACATCGGTAGTATGTATAGAATATAGAAGTTGTAACGTGATAAAAGTGCGGTGCAACTTCTTTTTTTGTTTGAGCCGATTATGCTGTTTTTCGGCTTAATATGCAAAAAGTAGGCTGAAAAAGTATTCACCAGTGTCTAATATGC
>CAZSHA010000016.1:0-36959 GCA_964606575.1 uncultured Muribaculaceae bacterium
GAACCACCGCACATCACAACGATATCATTCTTCTCAAACAGTTGTGGCAATAATGCCATGACATCACTTTCAAATTGCGCGGCACTATAGTATTCGTCAAGATTCAAGATGTTGATGAAGTGGTGCTTTGTTGAAGCTAGCTCGTCAAGTGTAGGACAAGCCGTACCGATAGGTAAATTGCGGTAGATTTGTCGAGAGTCGGCTGATATGATTTCTGTGCCAAGATGTTTTGCCACCTTGATTGCGGTGTCGGTTTTTCCGATACCGGTAGGTCCTGTTATTACGATAAGCGTTTTCTCCATTCTCACCAGAACTTGTTTTGAACAGAATCGTATTCAAAGCCTGCGGCATTTAATTTCTCTATGAGTTCTTTGCGATTTATGTCTAAATCTTCGCAAAGTTGTTCTAGATTGTTGTATTGATCTCTTAATTTCATGTTTATGAAACTGAGAAGCATGAATGGGTCGTTAGGAAGTAGTTCTTTTGTCATAATGATGCGAAATTACATAATTCTTCTAAAATAGTAGTAATAGTAGCAGAAAAATGGCTGTTTTGTGGTTAGTTTTTATAGCTATGTTGTAAAACATATATTGGTAATTGCTTGGTTGACAAATGTTTGACAATTTGCTGTTAAAGAATACAAAAAATAATATGCAATAAATTTGCATTATAAATTTTTCGTGTCTAAATTTGGAATAGAAAATAGCTGGATGACGAGTGAATCGTCATACGTAGAGTAGAAATATATATGTTTTTATAGATTGTAGATTTAAAAGGAAACGCTGTTGAGAAACATCGTTTCTTTTTTTATACGTGGTCGAGGGGCGTGCATGAGGTCGTGTTGGTGTTGGCTCGATGAAAACTTTTATCTAATTTTGTGAGATATAATATGATAAAACTTTGGAATAAAATGATTAAACTTCTTTTCACGCTATTGTTGATAGCGTTCCCATTCTTATCAGAGGGGCATACAAATAAGGAATGTGTTGAGAAAAAGCCTTTGATAGGTGTTTCTTGTTCTCATCCTGGAAATAATTCTACGACTCGTTTAACCTATTCAAATTCCATTATTAAGGCAGGCGGTATTCCTATGTTGATTCCCATAACTACCGACAGTTTAGTATTGCGTGATATTCTTGAGCGCGTAGATGGTGTTGTTATGATAGGCGGTGAGGATATTCATCCTTCTTATTATGGTGAAGAACCTATTCCTCAACTTGGATCTGTTGATTCTATACGTGATATATACGATATGGCGCTTATACGTATGGCTCATGATATGAATATCCCGATGCTTGGTATATGTCGTGGCGAGCAACTGATAAATGTTGCTTTCGGCGGTACGTTGTATCAGGATTTACGCACCCAACATCCTGACACTACTATTAATCACCGTCAAGAGGAGCCAAGCAGTATTCCTACTCATCTTGTTCGTTTTGAGAAAGGCTCTATAATTGCTGGAATTGTGGGAGTTGAGGAAATGATGACCAATACGCATCATCATCAAGCAGTGAAGGATGTTGCACCAGGTTTTAGAGTTTCGGCATGGACCGCCGATTCTATTCCAGAGGCTATAGAGTCTATAGATGAGTATCCTATTTGGGGGTTGCAATTTCATCCTGAGGCTCTTACCGTTGAGGGCGATGAGGTGTCGGCACGCTTTTTTAATTTCTTTGTCAAGAAAGCTGATACATTCCGCCGCGCAAAAGAGATTCATAATAATATTCTAACTCTTGATACGCACACAGATACGCCTTTGCGGTTTAACGGCACTTATAATATAGGAGAGCGTGAGAAGACGCAAGTGTGCTTGCCTAAGATGTCGGAGGGGGGATTAGACGGTCAATATTTAGCTTGTTGGGTTAGACAAGGCAAATGTAATGAGGAAGGAACTCGAAAGGCTGTTGAGAGGGTGAATAAATTGCTTGAAGGAATAAACAAACAAGTAGAACTTAATAAAGATAAAGTTGAAATAGCCAAAACACCCGACGATTTCGTAAGGATTAATGAGAGTGGGAAAAAAGCGTTTTTCTTGGCGATAGAAAACGCTTATGGTATGGGACGCTCGACACGTGATGTGAAGCGTGTAAAAGATTTGGGCGTAACTTATATTACATTGTGCCATACTAGAAATAATGATTTTTGTGACAGCTCATCTGATTCGGTTGCTAGATGGGGAGGTCTTAGCCCTTTAGGAAAGAAAATCGTCAAGGAAATGAATCGTCAAGGTGTTATGATAGATGTTTCGCATGCGTCTGATGAAACATTTTGGGACGTGATAAAATTTTCTAAGAAGCCTGTGATAGCATCTCACTCATCGTCTAGAGCCATGTATGGGAGCGACCGGAACCTGACTGATGAGCAACTGCGCGCGTTGGCTATGAATGGAGGTGTAGCTCAAGTGTGCTTGGTGGATGAATTTCTTGTGAAAAATCCTAAAGAAGCATGTTTAAGTGATTTTATGAATCATTTATTGCATGTGATAGAGGTCGCTGGTATTGACCATGTTGGTATTGGCTCCGACTTTGATGGAGGCGGAGGAGTGAGAGGCTGTGATGGTGATAACGATCTAATTAATATAACGGTGTGCTTGCTTGAGAAAGGGTATGGAGAAGAAGATATAGCTAAAATATGGGGCGGTAATTTCATGCGAGTTATGCGTGAGGTGCAGAAGTGAGTAGCATATAAATTTAATATAGACCGGTAGGCATGAAACAGTGCTTATCGGTCTTTTTTATATCAGTTGCAACTTTTTAAGGTTATTCCAGTCTAATATATAAGGAGCTATTAAATCATTTGTAAAATGAATTTGAATACTTTCTGTGGGAATAAAAAGTAAAAGAATCCAATAATGAAAAGAACCGACTTGGAGCGGCGTTCGGAATTTGAACGGTATGTGGCTGAATATGGCAGGCTTATCAATAAGATTTGCTATATGTATGCTACCGATATGGAAAATTATAATGACCTTAGGCAGGAAGTGCTTATCAACGTGTGGCAAGGACTGGATGCTTTTGAGAATAGATCTAAGACATCTACATGGCTGTATCGTGTGAGTCTTAACACGTGCATAACATATTCCAATAAGGAGCGGAAACACTCATCACATGAGATGCTTGACGACAATATTTATTCTTGCGACAATTCGCAAGAGTATATGCGGCAGTTGCGTGAGATGTACAGTTTGATTGACAAGTTGAACCGCTTGGAGAAAGCGTTGATATTGTTGTGGCTTGACGAAGTTTCCTATGATGATATAGGCTCTATTATGGGAATCAGCAGAAACAATGTGGCGTCGAAATTGAGGCGGATAAAAGAGAAACTAACAAATATGGCAAACACTTAACTTTGAGATTATGGAATTTGAAGAACTGAAAAATAAGTGGAAACAACTAGATGAGCATGTAAAAGCTCAAGATGATAAAATACGTGAATTGACCGATCAAATATTTGCGGGAAAGGTGAAGTCGCCTTTGACGGTGTTGAAACGCCATTGTGTGATTGCAGCAGTGTTTGTGCCGTTTATGTTACCTTTCTTCTTTTGGAGTTATTCATTTGTTGGTTTAGATTGCCCTGAATGGCAAAAGATTTTGCTTTATGTGTTGACCTGGGTTTTCGTTGTGTTCACTTTTGCTCGCGAACTGTATTTTATCTTTGATTTGAAAAAGATAAATGTGGGGCGTGATTCAGCTATTGAGTCTTTGAGGCAAACTATACGATTCCGCAAACATTACCATTATGGAGTGCTTATTGATTTGGTGATAGGTTTAGTGTTTGTTATGGTAATGTGCTGTTCGTTTAATAGAGAGTTTTTGTATGGTGGAATGGTGGGAGGTGCAATAGGTGCTGCGTTAGGATATAAGATGTTTAAGTATTATGAACGTACTATAGATGAACTTGAATCGTCGCTACGGGAGTGGTGATGTTAATAACGTTATGTAGTAATAAAAAGACAAGTTGCTGAAATTGATTCTTGGCAACTTGTCTTTGTTTATAGGAGTGTATGTATAGCCTACATAAGATCGTATGGCAATTTTGATAGCATTTCTCCGAATTTGTTCGCTCCATCTTGCAGTGGCTTAGACAACATCGGACGGATAAATGGACTAAGTTCTACTCTAAGTTCGGCATAAGCCTGAGTTTCGTTGTCGTTAACCTTTTCTAGGCTTATCACTGCTTGTAGAGGTACGGGTGATTGAGCTGCGGCAAATACTATGCGGGTAGGTTCTACACGCTCTACAATGTTCAATCTCACTTCACCGACAGGGTTAGCCTCAAATGTGATGCTGTCATGCTCGAACTTAACCTTCTCCAATCGGCTTTTAGCCTCATCTGGTAGACGGTCGGCAAAAGCGTTGAATGCTTCAGGATTGGCTAGCTTAGAGTAAATCTTGTCTATGTTGCAGTTGATAGTTGTTATTCCGCTTTTGAAAATATCCATATATAGGATTACTTTATATTATTATTCAACATCTTTGTTTGGCATCCAGTTTGCTGGGTCTTTACGCCATTCTTCAAGTTTAGCTAGGTCAGCTTCCTTGATGTAGTTGGTCCTTAACGCAGCCTCAAGCATTGCCGAGTAATTGCCTATTGTAACAAGTTTAACGTTAGCTTCCTCGAATTTTTCGGTAGCTAGCGGGAATTGGTATGTGAATATAGCAGCCATACCTATAACTTCACAACCTGCGTTACGGATGGCTTGAACAGCCTTTAAGCTACTGCCTCCTGTTGATACTAGGTCTTCTATGACAACGACTTTTTGACCTGGCTTCAAATTACCTTCGATAAGGTTTTCTAGTCCGTGATCTTTTGGGCTAGAACGCACGTATGCGTATGGTAAAGACAAGTTGTCGGCTACAAGAGCGCCCTGTGCTATTGCTCCTGTCGCAACTCCTGCTATAGCTTCTACTTCAGGGAAGTTTTCAGCTACAAGTCGGCAAAGTTCTATCTTGATGAAATTACGAACATCAGGATAAGAAAGAGTTACACGGTTGTCGCAGTAGATAGGAGAGTTCCAGCCAGACGACCATACGAAAGGGTTCTCTGGTTGTAGTTTGATAGCGTTGATACGCAATAATTTCTCAGCTAATAGGTGTTCTTGCTTGTTCATTGTATAATAGTATTTAGAAATTTTATATTAGAGTACAAAGATAGTATTTAATCGGGAAAGTTGATAGATGAACATGCTATTTTTCAAAACTAAATTTTTAATTTAGCTATAGCTTTGCGAATCTTGCCTTTGCCCACTATCGGTGCGTGGGCATCTTCGGGGAATGCTATGAAGATTTGCCCAGGCGTGAGGTCGAACCAGGATTGTGGCTTATCGTTGAAGAACATGTAGTCGCCATCCTCGTCATAGTCCTTTGATATGTCGTTTATATCGCTTAATTGGCTCCATCCTATACGCTCGTTTCCATTTAGCAGAATATGAACATCAGTGTATAAGCGATGAACTTCTAGTTTTTGATCTTCTTGTTCCACACATTCTGGTTCGGAATTGTTGATGAACAATAGGTCGCCGTCAATCTCAATACGTCCAATAGGCATTGATAGGAGGTCGTGCGAACGTACAAAATCGAATAGCTGTTTGAATAGGGGATGTATAGCCGCATAGCGGTCGCAATCCTTAAGATTAGAAAGAATCATAATGATGATGTTTTATTGGTAGACGGTTGCAAAAATAGTTTATTTTTGACAAAAAATCAGATGCCATGTTACTTTTTTATGTGCAATGTTGCAGAGATGTTGTGATATTGCAGGTGTATCGCTATTTTTGTGTAAATATTGTATAATCTTTAAATTTTTATGACTATGGAGAAAAAGAATTTAGGAGTAGTGTTACTATCAATGGTTATTATATTGGTGGTGTGTGTGGGATTGTTTATTGCCGTCCCTTATTATAATGTGTGGCAGCAAGAAATGAGCGGTCGTGCTGAGTTTGCTAAAGCAGAACAAAACCGTAAAATCAAGATTGAAGAAGCTAAGGCCAACCTAGAAGCTGAAAAACTTAATGCTCAAGCCGAGATAGAGCGTGCTAAAGGTGCTGCTGAAGCTATAAGAATAGAGAACGGTAGTCTTACGCCTGCTTATATTCAATACTTGTGGGTGCGTCAACAAGCTAATCTTAATGATAAGACCGTTATATATGTGCCTACAGAAACTAATCTTCCAATTCTAGAAGCTAACCGCAATAAGGATTGATAGGGAAATTGTGGGATAGAATTGTGGGATAGAATTGAGGGGGCTATGTCTTATTGTATTGACATAGCCCCCTCATTGTGCGATAACTTTATATTATGCTAGTGCTTCGAGGTTGCGAGGGTTAAGAAGTTGTTTGCCTTCGGGTGTATACATGTAGGCAATGCGGTCGGCGTATGCTTTTTCTATTTTACCTCTTACCATTTTAAGCGAGCTGTTTATCATTTGGTTCTGCTCGGTGAACGGCTCGGCAAGCACTGCGAAGCAAGTAGGTAGCCAACGGTCGGGGAACATGGTTTCATGAGTTCCGCCTTTCTTGAATTGAGCTACATCGCTATCAATCATCTTCAGTGCGGCGATACGTCCTTCCTCTGAGCCTAGCGTCATTCCTTTTTCTTTAAGGACTCGTTTTAAATAGTCTTTGTTAGGTACTACTACAGCTGTAGTGTAGGTTGACTGGTTGTTGTATAGCATCACTTGGTCGATAGAAGGAGCTAGTTGAACAAGAGCCTCTTCAATGCCTTCTGGGCTATATTTCTCGCCGTCACTAGATATTAGTAAACTCTTGAAACGTCCTTTTACGTATAGCAATCCTTCTTCAGTCATATATCCAAGGTCGCCGGTGTACAGGTAGCCGTCTTTTATAGTTTCTGCTGTAGATTCTGGATTTTTCCAATATCCAGCCATCACGTTCTCACCTTTTATCACGATTTCGCCCATTTGACCTAATGGTAATTCTTTTCCGTTGTCGTCACATATTTTCAAGTCAAGAGGCTTCACTAATTTACCGCTAGAGCCGAAACGGTATTTTTCAGGTCCGTTAGATGATATAACAGGGGTTGCCTCTGATAGTCCATAGCCTTGGTACATTGGCATGCCCACACCTACATAGAATTTCTGCAAGTCTTTGTCGAGTAAAGCTCCACCACCAATGAAGAAACGCATTTCGCCTCCGAAGTTCTCACGCACTTTTGAGAAAATCAATTTGTCGAAAAGAGCGACGAACGGTTTTAATAGCCTGCGTAATCCTTTGCAATCTAGATTGCTGTCGCCATAATATGTTTGTTTCAATTTAAGTCCGAAATTGAAAAGTCGTTCGGTGGCTTTTCCTTTTGCTCTGATAGCTTGCTCGATGTTTTTCTTGAAAGTCTTTGCTAATGCAGGTACACTTAGTATGAAGTGCGGTTTTACCTCCTTGATGTTTAATGGAATGTTCTTTAATGTTTCCATTGGAGTACGTCCCACTTGCACGGTGGCTGCTGTTGCTCCTTGTGCCATCATAATGTAGAAACCAACCACGTGAGCAAAACAATGGTCAAGTGGAAGAATGATTAGTGTTCTCCAAGTTTCATCTATGTCGACAAGTGTTAATGATTGCTCTACATTAGCAGTGTAGTTGCGGTGGGTGAGTACAACACCTTTTGGATCGGCTGTAGTGCCGCTAGTATATGTGATAGTGGCATAATCGTCGTTCTGTATAGATTGGGCAACGCTTAGAAATTCCTCCATTGAGTGTGTCGAAAGAAACTTATCGCCCAACTTTAGGACATCCTCAAGAGCTATTTCACGTTCTTCGTAAGATTCTTGCTTATCAAATACTATGATTTGCTTTATCTCTGGCAATTCGGCTTTTATAGCTCGTATTTTCTTTAGTTGCGTGCCTGAAACCATCATATATTTCACATCGCCATGCACAAGGCGGAGCATAAGGTCGTTTCGTTCTTCTAACTTGATGGAAAGAGGAACGTTGACAGCTCCTGCATAGAACATAGCTAACTCGCCTATCACCCACATGTTGCGACCCTCGCTCAATAATGCCATATTGTCGCCTTTCATAACGCCAAGAGCCTGCAAACCTGCGCCAAGACGATAGACTTGCTCTTTGACCTGTGTGTAGGTGGTAGGTTCAAACTTCTTGCTTGTCTTTTCAAGCAAGAAGGTGTTGTTGGGGTAACGTTTTACCGACGATTCAAATAAATCAATAATAGTTTTTTTCATAATTGGAGTTTTCTATTAGATATGATTTCTCTATTCATGCGCAAAGATAGTAATTAATTGGGCTAGAACAAAAAACAACCAGCAACTAGATAAAGTGCTGGTTGAGAATATTTAATGAAAGAGAAAAGTTGTCTAGCCTGTCTTATCTGCGGCGGCGGACAGAGCGTGTCGCGCTCGAACTGGTAGTTTTTGCTTTTGCCTTTTTCACGGTTGTCTTCTTCTTTGATGAAGATGACGATTTCTCTGCACGTTTACTTTTCGCTCTGGTGCTGCGTACACTTGATTTCTTGGTGTCGCCGCTTTCTGATTTTATTTCTTCAGGGTTGTTAAGTGCGTTTATTGAGTCTGCTTTGGCTTGTTCTGCCTCTGCTTTAGCTTGCAGTTCCTCGCGGGTAGGAACCCAGATGTTCTTGTCGAATGTGGCAAGTCGTTTTTCTAGGCTATCTTGTGCCAGCTTCAATTTGTCAGGGTTAGGATACATTTGCATCATCGACAAATTACGCAAATTCTTGTATTTGTAGATTTCACCTTTATACATGTTGTTCATGAAATAATCGTCAAGGCTTGTTCTTAACACGTTATTATCATTGTCGGTGAACACATATTGTTGTACGATGAATGGGCGGAGGTCGCTCATTTTAACCCAGAACATTGGGTATTTTATAGGCTCGCCTCCGAATTCGTCGCTACGATGAAGCACTGGACAAATGGCTTCAACACGGCGTGTTACTTTGCTGTTGATGCGGTTGAACTCATATTTTTCCATTATGTAGTAGCTTAGAACCTCATTAGCGGGAATATCGGCATTTTCGATAGTGTATTTTGGGTTTTTCTCGGTGCTTCCCTTAGCTTTAGCGTGTATTATATGGAAGCGGTCGAGAATGTCACCCACCTTAACTAGGTATTGTTCGCTGAATATTTCTCTACCGTCAAGATATTCATAGGCTGCTAAATTGTTGCTTGAAAGCTGCTTCATGATGATAAAGAATAGGTTCATGCCGTCTTGGTCGGGCTCTTCAGGATAGTAGAGCGGCATATTCTCGGCAACGTCAAGACTTAACGAGCGATAAATTACTCGTTGCCATTGAAGATCGGCATCAGAGGTCTTTTTATCATCGAGAAACGACTGCATACGCTCCGACACTTGACCTGCTTTCTTCTCTTCGCTTTCGTTTGCCTTTTTCTTTCTCACCACTTGTGCTTGAGCTGAGAACGCAAACCCAGTCAAGAGTAGCAATACTGATATATATTTTATAGCTTTCATAATAGCATTATGTGTATTATTCGGTTTTTTTATCAATTTATAATAACTTCCATAGGTGCAAGAACACGTTCTATGCCATCTGGACCTACTGCTTTCACACGTGATATGTAAAAACGCTTGCCTCTTGAAAGTCTGCGGAAACTAGCTCTTTGACGTTCAGAGAAGTTGCTGCCGTTAGAAACCTCAGGTATAGCGTTGCCCATAGAATCAAAGAACACGGTTTCAAAGCTGATAACTTTATAGGAAACATTCAGCATGTCGTCGTCAATAGCAGCCTCTATACCTCCGGCTTGCATTAATATAGTCTTAGAGAATGGTCGACCGCCTTTGTAACGTTCTGGATTGCCTTTCGAGTCGGTGTAAGCTATATATGGCATTGGGTCAGGTAGTTTACGCACTCTAAAATCGGTCTTAGCTACGGTCTGGTTTCTTCCGTTCATGTTTGCAGTTACTGTAATAACGCAGCTAGTACCTACTTTGCTAGGGCGTGCAATCCATGAGTTGCCGCTACGCGTTATAGTTCCGTTAGTCATAGTAGCGGAGATTGCATTGTTGGCAACGCCTGGGACCGCAATTGATATTGGGTTGTTAATACCGGCATAAAGCACGTTGACCATAGTGGCAGAAACGGATGCCATAGGCTCCATTACGGTATAGGAAGATGCGAACGGATGTTGCGTGGTTGTTCCGTCACCGTGAGCCACTTCTATATATCCAGAGTAATCATAAGTTCCAGCTCTTCCAGTTCCTAACTCATAGATACCCCTATCATTGTCTAGTTGCTTATCGTTGATGAATACAACAGGACGTTGAGTTGTGTCTACTGCCGCAAGTACGATATTTGCTTTATAGTTGCTTCCGCTCATCACCAATCGTGATTCAGGTATTACGATTGCCTCTACTTGATTGACACGTATGTCGCCTGCATCCACGTTGGCTATAAAGGAGTTGAGCACTTCGCCTTCGGCATAGCGTATGTCGTTCTGAAGTTTTGTTAATATTGTAATAGCTGCAATAGCAGGCATATTCTCAAATTGGCTTTCTTCCCAAGACTTTTGGCTGATAGAGTTTTTTACTTTGTATGGGACTGTGGAAAGCACCTTTTCGATGTTGTTACGTTGACCTTCATCACTGATAAGACTGTTCACGTAAGCTCTATAGGAATCGATTTTCTTTCGTAGCTCAGTTCCTTTGCTGTTAACTGGCGCTAGCATTATGGTTGCCGCTGCTTCCAAGTCGTCTTGACCTTCTAGATTGCTAGGATCGCCGTCTTCTCCATCGGCTTGTTGTGCGATAGCTAGTTTAAGGGATGATATGTAATTGTAAAGACTATCGGTAGAGGCTTTTACTTCTTGAGCTTTTTTAAGCCAGATGCCCCCCTTTTCGGGATTTTTCTCATTGAACGCCTCCAGCTGTGCCAAAAGGGTCGTATTACGCTCTGTTACGGTTTCGTTAGAGCGTGATAGTCCGTCTTGAACTTGTTGGAATCCGTTTAGCACGTCACTAGACACGTTGAGAGCAAGCATAGCAGTGAGGACGATATACATTAAGTTTATCATCTTCTGTCTAGGCGACATTCTACCTATGGTCTGATTTTGTGCGTTTGCCATTTAATAAAATGTTTTTATGCGTTGTTTTCTTTGTCGGCACTTGTGCGACGGCGATATTCTTCGGTTGCTGAAAGCTCATTTTCATCGGCAACACCCATTGGGCGATACATATTCACAGTGAGTGCTTTCACCATTTTCTCGTAAACGCTGTTAAGTTGCTTCATGTTGTGAGCTAGGCGTTCAGTTTCATTGCAATATCCTGCACTCTCGGCTGCCGATTTCTCGTACATGTCACGTATGTCTTTCAAACCGCGATTTACACGGTCGATATTCTCAAGTTGTGAAGAAATGCTCTTTAGTTGGATCTCGTAGATTGTATTTAGTCCGCCGATGTTGCGGTTTAACGCTTCCATTTGCTCAACATATCCCAAAGAACCCTTAGATATTGTTTCGGAATTGTCGGTGATAGCCTTGTAGCTGTCAAGCAACGTTTCCGAAACTTGGTTCAATGCTTGTGTGTTGTCACGTAATTGCGACATTTGCTCTGATATGCCAGCTATTTGGTCGAGATAGCGTTGTGTGGCTTCAGTCATTTCAGCCATGCGTGACAATTGGTCGCTTGCCGCAGCCATTTTAGCTATACTTTCGCTAAGGCTGCGAGAGTCTTCCTCGGTCAATTCAATACCTTCAGGAATACCTGCGGCTCGTTTAGCTTGCTCTCCGCTTACCTGAATAGAGCTGTTGCCACCAGTGTTTCCTCCGCCTATGATTATGCCTCCTCCGCTATTGAAGTCGGGACGGTCTTCTGGATCTTGCGAGCGGAGTACAGGAAATACCTCTTCCCACTTGTAAGGTTCTTCAGGACGGTCGAATGCTGTAAGTAAGAACATTAAAACCTCGGTACCCATACCTATACATAGTAGGGCGTTACCGCCAGGAAGGTGTAATATTTTAAAAAGAGCTCCTAAAATTACGACAGCAGCTCCTATACTATAGGCGGCGTTGAAAAAGCGTTGTCCTTCTTCTCCCGAAAGAAATTTTTCGACGATGTTTTTATATCTTTTAATTTTGCCCATGACAGTGCAATTATGTAGTTACTTATTTATTTTCTTTTACTTTTCACTATACCCGACTGCGAGCGTACACAACGGAATCCGATGTAAGAGCGTTGCTCGTTTTGGTATTCCCACATGCGTATGTCGCTGCGTATGTTGTGTGCGACATCTTTCCATGAACCGCCACGCACAATTTTGCGGGTCATGCGGTAAGGATCTTCTTTAGCTGCATTGTAGCTGTATTCTGGGTTGATGTCGTTAGTCAATTTATTGACGCTCTCAGTGTAGGCTGTAGATGTCCATTCGCTCACGTTTCCAGCCATATCATACAAGCCGAAATCGTTAGGTGAATAAGTGCCTGCTGCCGATGTGATGATGTTTCCGTCCTTCACATAGTTACCTTCCATTGGCTTAAAGTTGGCATAGAAGCATCCGTCATTTTCGGTGAGAGGCAAATCTCCTTCCCAAGGATATTTGTTTTTGTCAATTCCAGCGCGTGCGGCATATTCCCATTCAGCTTCGGTAGGAAGGCGGTATGGTTCAATATAGATGCCGTCCCTGCCTAAAGAACGGCGAAGGAAATCGGTACGCCAAGCGCAGAATGCGTTAGCTTGTTCCCAACTAACTCCTACTACAGGGAAATTGCTATAGGCTCCTTGTGAGAAATAGTTACGCACATATCTCTCGTTGAGCGAGTTCTCGAAATCGTTTATCCAGCATGTGGTGTCAGGATATACGTTGACAATATAAGTGTTAAGGAAATCGTATTCGCTAGATAGAGGACGAGTTATGGTTTGGCGTATAATGCGGCCGTCATCGTCTACGTATGCCGTATCTTTTGATATTGTAGGCATATCTTCGACAACTGGATTGTCGGTGTTATAGTCACGACGAGTGGGGTCAAGGCGATTTTTACGTTTCACTGCCTCGGTCATATTGTATACCTCATAGCGATAGTTCAACTGGGTTGGGTCAAGTTCTCGCACACCCGTAATAGGATTGGTGCGGTATACGCTTTCTATTGCCCTCGCTTCATCTTCATTAGGGTTACGCCAAGGGATAGGCTGGCTCCAGTCAAGGTGCGGAGTAATAGGATTACCCTCACGGTCTTCTTCAATCTTGAATGCCTCGTTGCCTCCGTATGCAGGATCGGCTAGTCGTTCACGAATAATAGAGTCACGTACCCAAAACACGAATTGTTTATATTTTGCATTTGTGACTTCTGTTTCGTCCATCCAAAACGCATCAACCGACATGCCTCTAGCATCGGCTCTTAGACCCCAAGCGCTATCGTTTTCCTGTGGACCCGCTTTTATTGAGCCACGGTCGACAAGTACCATGCCGTATGGCGTAGGCTCTGCCCAAGAAGTTCCCGATATACCAGTAACTTCCCCGCCTGAACTTGCACTACGTCTTGACGACATACATGAAGTGACGGCAAGCGCAACTATTATGAAATAAAATATTCTCTTCATAATTTTACATTATACGAATACTTTTATGTTTATTCTTGTTTTTCTCTCCTAAGTTAAGTTTCACTTTGTATCCTAAAAAGAATTCGTGGCTTCCGCTACTGGCTTTTGACACATTTGAAATAGGATAGTCGTAGCTGTAGCCAAGCGTGAAATTCTTATATTCTGCCCCCACCATTAACGAGATGGCATCTTTCCAGCGGTAAGCCAAGCCTCCTGATAGAAACTTTCGGTATCTTGCACGAGCTGTGATTTCGCCAGTGAAGAAGTTTGAGTCGGTTTTCACTAGAAAAGACGGTTGCAATTCTATTAACGTGTTTTTGATAGGAATATTGCTTCCGCCCATTAAATAATAGGTTCGATTGGCTTTGAATTCAAACGATTTTTCCATGCTGGCTTCTTCGCTCAGCGACACCGTAGGACTGGTTGCGTGCATTATAGAAGCTCCTGCCCAAAACAATTTGTGAGTATAGAATATGCCGATATTAATATCGAAAGCCGAACCGTTGATGTCGGTGGTTGGGATTCCTTCGTCAGTGCCTTCGTGATAATCGTCATCTCCAGGAAGAAGCACTTCGCTTCCTTTGAATGTTTCACTAAACATTCCAATTTGAGCACCTATGCTCAACTCGCCATTAAAGAAGTTCTTCTTTTTGTATGCTATTTGCGCTCCCACGTTTACGGTGTTGTATAGACCCATGCTTTCTTGGTGAATGACTAGACCTGTACCGAAACGTTTTTCGAGAAACTTGAATGGCATGTCGGCTTGTGCTGTGAATGAGCGTGGCGCATTGTCTATGCCGACCCATTGCATGCGACCTGCCACATGAATGTCAACGAAGTCGGTTTTGCCGATAGCCGCTGGGTTGTAATATCCGGGGATAGCCCAATATTGCGTGAGCTGGGCATCAATCTGAGCCTTAGCCGGGATTATGCTCATTGCAATCAGATTGATGACTGTTACGGCATGTTTTAATATGTTATTTTTGTCGTTTATCATTATTCAAAATAGAATGTTAGTACAATCATATTGGATTTAGCCGCCGATATAGATTGCGTGTATTTCAACATGTCAGGGTTGTCTTCAAGATCGGAGCGGTCGGTGTCAAGCAAATTGCGAAGTCCGAAACAGAATTTAAGTTCGGGGCATAGCTTGAAGAATGGCAGATAAATGTCGCATCCCATACCTATGGTAAGCATCAAATCGCTATTCTTGAATTTCAGTTGTTCAGGACGTTTTTTCGACACGTCAAACATTCCCATTACGCCACCTATAAGATATGGGCGTATGTTATTGTATCTTGACGAGGAATATTTCAATTCTACAGGTAGCACCACATAGTTGCTTTTGACATTCTGCGTGTTGTCATCGCCAGTAACGGAGTTACGGTAATGTATGTTCTTGTTACCGAAGTACATACCTGGAGAGAAACGTAGATTAAAATATGTGGATAGCCTTAGGTCGGCTAACACATTTACACAAAAGCCAGGAGAGTAGCCTGGTATATCGGCAAACCACGATTCGCCTTCGGGAGTTATATAACCGTTGTTTGACAAGTTTATGTCTTGCATGTTGATACCTACGGAGAAACCGAAATGAATTGGTTTGAGATCGGCGTAAGGTCGGTTTAGCGGTTTGTCGTTACGTCGCTGTGCCACTGCGCATACGCTGGTGGTAAGTACCAAAAAAAGTATTATATGTCGTAGTATGTTTTTTGTCATAGCGATTATAGTTAAGTAACGTAGAATCATGGTCGATATTGCAAATTTTCTTGAAAAACAGTAATTTTGAATCGAATTATCATTATGTTTTCAATATGGAAAATATGGATTGGAAGGAAAAATTAGGATTAGCGTTCAATATAGATCCAAGTAGTGTAAAAAAAGAGGAGGAAGTTCTTGATGTTGAAGAAGTTCAGCCTAATAAGCATCGTCTTGACATAATGCTTGATAAGCGTAATCGTAATGGCAAGAAAGTTACGTTGATAGTTAACTTTGATGGTAGCGATGATGCGTTGAAGCAGTTGGCTAAGGAACTAAAGCAACTTTGCGGAGTGGGTGGCTCGGCACGTGGCGGTGAGATTCTTATTCAGGGAGATTTCCGTAATAAGATTCTCGATTATTTAAAGTCGAAAGGATATAAGGCTCGTATTATTTAAGTCATACTTATGTGTTATACTGTGCCTCTTTTGCAGACTTTACCCATTGCGGGAATGTCTTACCCTCACTATTCTTGAAAGCGTTGTAGAAAGAAGTCCTGCTGTTGAATCCGCAAATTTTAGTTAGTTTGTCGATGTCATAGAACCCTTTGTCGTCGGATGCCAATAATTCTTTAGCCTTGCTGATTCTCAAATTGTTTATCAAGTCGAAGAATGAGCATTGCATGGTAGTCCTTAACGTTTGAGGTATTGTAACATATTCTATTCCGGTAGCATCAGCCACGTTACGAAGTGTAAGAATAGGATTTAGATATGCTTCCGTCAGGGTCAAATATTCCATTATAATATCGGCTTGCTTCTTCAACTGAGCATCGTCTAGTTGAGTCTGTCTCTTGGTTGTTGCTTCATATTGGAACTCTACAATAGATATAGGACGTGGAGGGCGTGGCATCTTAGGCATACTCACTATGTGGTAAACGAAGTAGAAAGATACAATAAGGTTCACAATACTAATTAGCCAAAAATGTATTTCAGCGCCCATCTTGTTTCCCCATATCAAAATGGTTGCAGCAAACATCAGCAGAAACATCAGCCTAGGAATCCATAGGTTATAGTTCCATTCCACTTCCGAGAAATTCTTGTTGATGAATTGCCTTGTGTAATATAAGTAGATGAAAATAATGGAATAATATACTGTCATCTGTGTGAATATCACGGCTATGTTTATGTGTTCAACCCAATTACTCATATATGTATTGCTGTTTACTATGAAGTTGACACGGTCGCTGTCAGATAGTGAAATGAGGTATAGCGAATATACAAGGAAGCATATTATCGTTGGAAAGAAATGCAACAGTCTTATGATATTGAATTTGAAATTGGAGTTAAAACTTTTATAGACGTAGAACCATAATAGCGGAAAGAACATGGTGAAACAAGAGTAGGCGAATGGTGCCACATACATGGCGGCATCCAAGTAGCCCATAATGAAACACACATTGTAGATATATATAGGTAATGTGGTTGTAGATATTAATAGAGTACCATATACATTGGTCTTATGAAGTTTGACGACACAAATCAGCAATGCGGTCAATCCGAGAATAAATAAGATGCTTATTGCATTTACAATCAGTATGGTGGAGTTGTAAGAATCCATAATAACGTTAAAACTTGGCTATTCCGACTGCTAAAGTAATTAGATTTCTCCATTTTTTCAAATATGGCACAAAATAATTATTGTTCAAAAAGTGATGCATTGTGTAGATTTCGGTGAAAAGCGGTTGTTTAGAGTCCTTAATTTTGTGCCTTCGGAAAATATGAGTTATTTTTGAGTGTTTTTTTATTAGATAGAGATGATAAACGTAATCAAGGCTTCGGCTGGTTCTGGCAAAACCTATCAGCTGACTTACGAATACATAAAATTGTTGCTTGGCGAGAAACGCAAAGGCAGATATGTGTTGGCTCGAAAAGGCGATAGGGAACGGCATAGGCATATTCTTGCTGTGACTTTTACCAATAAGGCTACGGGCGAGATGAAAGAACGTATAGTAAAAGAATTGTCGGTGCTTGCTGGTAAAGAGAACGGCAAGCGTAGTCCTTATATGGATGATTTGTGCCGTGATTTCGGAAATGTGAGCGAAACCGATGTGGAGCAGGCGGCAAACAGGGCGTTGGTCGAGTTGCTTTTTGATTACTCCAATTTCAACGTAAGCACCATTGACTCGTTTTTTCAGATGGTTTTACGCACGTTTGCTAAAGAACTTAAAATATCATATAATTATGATATTGAGCTAAATGACGAGTATGCCATAAAGGTGGGAGTGAACGATTTCTTGTCAAGTTTGGCACATGAACGCGGGGCAACGCCCAACTCGATTGAGGCTAAGCGTGTACGTCGAGCAAAAGCATGGATTAAGGAGTTTGTGCGTGATGAAGTGACTAATAAGAAATCATGGAATATATTCTCTGACTCAGAAACATTTTCATCTTCATCTTCGAGATTTTCGAGATCATTCTCGTTTAATGATTTTGCCAAATGCTTGACTAAGGAGGAACTGAAATATAGAATAGATGATATTGTAGCTTATTTGGGATATGATGGTGAAGAAACTTCATCTGATTATATATCTCTGTTTAAGGGTGAAGTTTATCGTCTTATCCAGTCGGTTAAGGAAGAGGCTGTTAAGGCTCGTGAAGAGATAATGCGGCTTTGCGAGAACGATGGATTGCAAGAGGATGCGTTAAGTTCTAATGGAGGACTTAAATGGTTATTGAAGATTTCGGCAGACAACATAGATTGTGGTCTTGGAGAGGCGAAAACGGCTAAGATAATAGAAAGTGCCGGCAAGGGTGACCGTTGGTTCAAGAAAGGAAAGGGAAAAAATGCGCCTAGGTTGAGCGAAGAAACTAAAAGTGCAGTGGCTGGACTAATAGGAGTTATTGCGTGCTGTAATAGTAGGTTCTTGATATATAAGGAAATACACCGTAATGTGTTCATGCTAGGATTACTTGGTGAGATAAGCCATTATCTGTCCAAATTTCGAAAAGAAAATGATTTGATTCTGCTTGCCGACACAAATGAGTTGTTGCGTAAGATTATAAATAATGATGAAACGCCGTTTGTGTATGAGCGTGTGGGAATGTGGTTAAGCCATTTTTTGATAGATGAGTTTCAAGACACTTCGAAAGCGCAATGGGAGAATATGAAACCGTTGCTATTCAATAGCTGTGCCGAGGGTTGCGATAATCTTATAATAGGTGACGAGAAACAATGTATATATCGCTTTCGTAATGCCGACCCTACACTATTACGTACCGAGGTGGGACGTAATTTCACGGTAATGCAGAATGACGATGGCAGATGCGTAAATTGGCGTAGCACTCCACGAGTGGTAGAGTTTAACAACTTGTTTTTCTCTAAAATATCTGAAATCTTGAATGTTAAGGATGTGTATGGCAATGTGGCACAGGATTTGCCGCCTGCCGGTGCTAAACGATATGTAAACGATGGATATGTTGAAGTGTCGTTTATAGGAGGTGATGCGACAAACGAGGATGAATCGGTACTGAAATTTTCTCATGAGGCATTAAAACGTCTTCCGAAATTGATACATGACGTACTTTCTCGAGGCTATAAGCAAAGCGATATAGCAGTACTAGTTTCTACCAACTCACAAGGAACTGATGTAATAAATCGGATATTGGATTACAACACAACAAGAGAAGAAGGTGAACCTGTGATTAATGTGGTGTCAAACGAATCGTTGATGCTAAAAAACTCCCCAGCAATTCGTTTGATTATATCGCATTTGAGATACTTAGATACGAAGATGTTTGTGGGTGGTGACTCTAGTGAGCAAAAGCGATATAAGGATATAGAAGGCTATATGCATAGGGTGTTGAGAAACTATGAGTCTTTAATGTTCAAGGAAGGGAAAGAGCCGGGAGAGGCGTTGGAAGAGAGTTTTGCCAAAGTACCTAGATATGTAGGTGCGGTTGATATGTCGTTGTCTAGCTTGCTCCCAGATAATACGGAGTCGTTTAATTTAGTGTCAATCACTGAGCATATTATAGCTCAAAACATATCAGAAGAAGATTTGGAGAATGAAAACGCTTTTATTCAAGCGTTTCAAGATAGCGTGGTGGATTTTTCCAGCAGGTTTAACGCTACTTTGCATGAGTTCTTAAAGTGGTGGGATCGTGGAGGTTGCAACACTTCGGTAAATTCGCCCGATGGTCAAAATGCGATTAATGTGCTGACGATACATAAATCCAAAGGACTAGAATATAAGTGTGTTATATTGCCTTTCTGCGATTGGGATATGAACGGTAAGGATGAGGTGTTATGGCTACCTAAAAATGATGTGCTACAAAGCGGATTGTTCTCGGCTATGCCATCGGAAATAATACCGCCTATTATGCCTCTAATGCCAAAAGCGGATATGGATTTGGAGGGTAATGGTCTGAAGGAGTTTTATGAAGAAAAAATGCAAAGTAGGCAAATAGACTCGCTGAATAGGACATACGTGGCGTTTACTCGTGCTGTTGATGAATTATATGTATTTACGCCGTCTTTAGGACAAAGAGGCACTTCAGATACGTCAATGAACACATTATTGTCGGAAACACTGCTACAAGGCGATGGCTGTACGTTTACATCGGGTGTAAAAGGTGTGGTGTTAAACGAGCTGGAAAGTAAAGGGAAACCAGAAATGGAGAAGATGCCACTATATAAAGTGCGGGATGCAAGGATTGAATATACCGTACCCGATTTGCTAGATAATGAGAATAGGAAAAGAGGTACAAGGTTGCACAATGTGTTTAGGCGAATACGCTATCGAGAGGATGCCGATGCGGCGTTGGCTTATTACAAAGTACGAGGTGTTTTCCCAAGAGGCATATATGATGACGAATGTAAGATTGTTAAGGATGCCCTTAGTGATAAGCGTGTACAAGAGTGGTTTGACCGCAAAAATAAGGTGTATAATGAGCGTAGCATGGTACATGCTTTCAAGAAAAAACGTCCTGACAGATTTGTTACAACGCCTGACGGAAGAAATATTGTTATAGATTACAAATTTGGAGATATACATAGTATTTCATATAAAAAACAGGTGGAAGATTATATGGATATTCTTTCGGAAATTGGTTTTAATAATTTGGAAGGTTACTTATGGTATCCGTTGGAACGTAAAATAGAAAAAGTAAAATAGCTCATGGAACAGAATGAATTTATATCATTGCTGGAGTTCAATGCTAGGATAAAAAGGCTTTTAATGTCAGCCGATGTTCAGCGATGCTGGGTGGTGGCAGAATTAAGCGATGTGGCTGTGCGTGGCGGGCATTGCTATATGGAACTTGTGCAGAAAGATGAAAGCAATACACGTATATTGGCGAAAAGCAGGGCTATAATCTGGGCTAATACTTACGTTAGACTGAAATACGAATTTGAAAGTGTCACTGGCTTACAGCTGGCAAGTGGAATCAAACTTATGGTCGAGGTGTCAGTGAATTACCATGAGCAATTCGGCTTGTCGCTTATAATATCCAATATAAATCCCGACTACACCTTAGGGGGGATGGCTAGGAAACGCCAAGAAATCATACGCAGGCTCACCGAGGAGGGCATTATAAATATGAATAAGGAGCTTGGATGGACTGATGTTCCGCAGCGTGTTGCTGTAATTTCGGCTGAAGGTGCTGCCGGTTATGGCGATTTCATGAATCAATTGAATAACAACACTTTGGGGATAAAGTTCTACACGAGGTTGTTTCCAGCCGTGATGCAGGGTGATAGAACGGTTCCCACTATTTTAGCCGCATTGGATGCAATCAACAGCAATTCTGATATGTTTGATTGCGTTGTGGTGATACGTGGAGGAGGTGCTACATCTGAATTGCATTGTTTCGATAATTACGAGTTGGCTGCTTATATAGCACAATTTCCTATACCAGTGATTGTGGGAATAGGTCATGAACGAGATGTTACGGTACTGGATGAGGTTGCCGCCATGCGTGTAAAAACTCCTACAGCAGCTGCCGAATGGCTTATTTCGCGAGGCGAGGCGGCTCTAAAACATGTGAACGACTTGTCGAATATGGTTGTAACTCTAGTACGGAATTATATGTCGCACGCAAACGAGCAATTGGCTTATTATGGCAGTACAGTTCCTCTTGTGGCTAGAAATGTGGTAAACTCAGCTGGTGAAAAGTTGAGGCATTACACACAATCAATCCCGATATGTGTACAGAATCGTCTAAGCTCATCGCGCAATCAATTAGTCTATATGTTCCAATCTATGAAACAAGCGGGAGAGCAACGTATTTTGCGAGAGAAGGTGCAGTTGAAATCTATAGAAGATAAAATTCATATTTTATCGCCTCAAAATACGCTGAAACGTGGATATTCGCTTACTGTGAAAGACGGTAAAGCCGTGACTGATGCTAGCTTGTTGAAATCGGGCGACCGCTTAACCACGATGCTGGCTAACGGTAATGTAAATACTATAGTAGAATAATCATAAAAGCAAATATATTATGGAAGAGAAAGATACAAAACTTACATATTCGCAAGCGATAGGCGAATTGGAGAAGATTGTGAAAGAAATGCAGAGTGAGAATTGCAGCATTGACAACCTATCGGCGTATACAACACGTTCGCTTGAGTTGTTGAAGATATGCAAGGCAAAACTCTTGTCTACCGATGAGGAATTGAAGAAAATATTAAACGAATTGTGATAGGGTGATACTTTTCGAGTATTACCCTATAAAATGGAAGATTCAGCGGTTATCGCTTGGTGAATTTACCGTTTTTGAAAACAAGGGTGATGCTGTCATTCAAGTAAGCTCCGAATTGCTTGTAATCCTCGTTGCTCATATAGTCTTTCAATCCTTGTTTCGCTGTAATAGTGTTGTCTTCGGGATTGATGGTGTATGAAATTATAGGGAAATCTATTACATCTAGTACGGTTTCCTTTTTTGTTTTATCGTTTTTGGGAATTGAGATAAAATCTTTCATCTCAAGTACTTTTATTTTGCTTTTATTGTCTAGCTTTTCCCATTTGGTGTTGAAGAACTCTATTTTGCTATCTTTTGCAGGCAGGTCGTAGGTGGAAACTGCTACAATGAGCGTGTCATTCTTGTCCTTTATCATGAATAAATCCACTTTGGAACTGCTAGATACCTGCACCGATATGTAGTTTGGTTTCACTTCGTTAAAATGCGTGCCGTCGCTAATGTTATTCTTTACATCTACCAGCCGTCCTTCATTATAGTAGTCTACTAAATCCATGCGCGTGCTGGTGCTTACAAGTGGAAATAAATAGCCAGGCTCACTGATAAAGAAGTCTTTCATTGTACGAACGCTAGTTAGCCCATAAATGGAATTTACGTACAATAAAAGACTCAATATGATAAAGATAGCTCTTTTCATCTTTCTTGGAGTTTAATGTTGTGAAGTTACGCAACATTTACGATAAAAACAACAGTTATTCTTTTTTCTTAATAAAAACGTCAAAATTGCCGTGATGTTTTTTATCGCCCTCCTTTTTCTCTTTCTTTTTGCGTGGTTTTGCCGAAGCCTCTTCAGCTATGCCCTCAAATCTGTTTTTCTTCCAGCCTCTGTGGCTGTCCTTACGGTCACGCTCATGTCTACGCTCACCCCTGCGGCCCTCTTTTCGTCTTGATTCTCTTACTTCGCTTCGAGCCGCTTTTTTCTTGCCTTTATTTTCGGCACTATAATCTTTGTCGAGGCTGGCTATCTCACAATATACGCGTTTCCCATAGAAATCTACATTCTTGATAGCGTTGATAACTTTTTGAGCTTCACCATTACGCACATCAAATAGAGAGTAGCCGCTCAATAAGTCGATACGACCCAAGTTGATGCGGTCAGACTTTGATGTGTTTTGATTGATAAGTTCGATAAGGTTTGGAGCAAAGAAACCATCGGATTTGCCTAGGTTTATATATATGCGTTCGTAACCTTTTTCGCCTGTGCGGCGGTCTTTTTCTTCAGTAGTGCGGTCACGGCGTTTGCTCTCTTTCTCACCGCCTTTTTTCTTGCCCTTCTTCTCGCTGACAGGAATGTCAAGAACTGGTGCGTCTTTGTAATAATCGAGTAGTCGGTTGAACTCTAGGGATAGAACACGCTTCAACAAAT
Organism: uncultured Muribaculaceae bacterium; assembly: GCA_964606575.1. Classification (GTDB taxonomy): domain Bacteria; phylum Bacteroidota; class Bacteroidia; order Bacteroidales; family Muribaculaceae; genus RGIG4576. The sequence continues at coordinate 23,360 of CAZSHA010000016.1, forward strand.
CTACACCCGAAAGCCAGTCAAGTTTCTTTTTAATGCCTGGTAGGTATTTGTCGATTTCCTCCTCGTCTACCTTTACTTTTTCTAGGCGGTCGGCAAGGTTGTAGAGTTGCTTGTCTATGATTTGAGTAGGCTTTGGAACTTCTAGATGTTCAAATGTTTTGCCTATGCGTTTCTCTATAAGTTTTATTTTGTTTTTTTCTCGTGAGTGGATTATGGCAACCGAGATACCTGTTTTGCCAGCTCTACCAGTACGTCCGCTACGGTGGGTGTAGGTGGCAATATCATCAGGGATGCCATAATTGATTACGTGAGTAAGATCGTTCACGTCAAGACCTCGTGCCGCTACGTCGGTCGCCACAAGAAGTTGCAAGTTGCGTTCACGGAATTTCTTCATTACAGTGTCGCGTTGCGCTTGCGACAAGTCACCATGAAGCGAGTCGGCATTATAGCCGTCTTCGATAAGTTTATCAGCTATTTCTTGTGTGTCGCGTTTGGTGCGACAGAATATTATACCGTAAATGCTAGGATTATAGTCGGCAACGCGCTTCAGTGCAAGATATTTATCTCTAGCTTGTACTAGGTAGTAGATGTGGCGTACATTTTCTGCACCCTCGTTGCGTGTACCTATCACGAACTCTTGAGGATTGTGCATGTAGTTCTTTGCAATTTTTGCGATTTCGCTAGGCATTGTAGCCGAGAATAGTAACATCTTTCGTTCTTCTGGAACGTGAGATAGGATGTCGTTAATGTCATCGACGAATCCCATGTTCAGCATTTCGTCGGCTTCGTCAAGAATGACGGTGTGAACATTCTCCAATTTCACAGTCTTACGCTTAATCAAGTCAATCAAGCGTCCTGGGGTGGCAACTATGATTTGCGCGCCTTGGCGTAAAGCTCGTATCTGGCTTTCTATGCTAGAACCTCCATATACAGGTAGAACTTTCAAATTGTCTATGTATTTAGAATAATCGGCAAGGTCGCTACCTATCTGTAGGCATAATTCACGTGTTGGCGAAAGAATTAAGGCTTGTGGACACTTAAGCGTAGTGTCGACACGTTGTAGTACGGGTAAGCCGAAAGCTGCCGTTTTTCCTGTGCCAGTTTGTGCCAGTGCCACGACATCACTATCCTCATTAAGAAGGTGAGGTATTACTTTCTCTTGTACAGGCATAGGAGATGAATAGCCTAATTCGGTTATAGCCCTTAATATATCCTCTCGGACCCCTAATTCTTCAAATGTCATAAAATATGTTTTTGCGTTATTGTTGAAATGAAGCATATAGCAGTAGCTTGTAGCTAATTTCTATTGCTTGAACTAAAATCGGTTGCAAAGATACTACAAAAAAGTTAAATATCAACATTTACGCCATAGCTTCACACTGAAAGCTGTTTTGCGGTTTACACCGATTGAAAGTGCCTTGCTGGGGATGAGATAAGTTTGAATGATTGTTGTTGATATGAATGTTATACTTTTGGATAGCTTGGTGTGACTGCGATAAGCGGTATTCACAGCATTACCGCTGTTTGGCTATCCCATGTGTGTGGGTTGTTTATATCAGCTTTATAACCGATTGATTTAAAGAAGGGATTCTATAGTTTGTCAATGTGTTGTTTTCGAAACTGTAAAATGCTAATGATGATTGTGATTTTTGAGGTTTGGGTGTCGCTTAAGGTATGTAATGAAAGAAGGCGATAGGTTCTGAGCCTGTCGCCTTCAGTTGTATCAACTGCATGCTAGTTATTTTTTTGTGCAAGGTTTTTGGTTGCATCCGCTAGTAGGGCATTCTTGTTTTGCCTTGTTGCAATTAGCGGGTTTTGTACATTCTTTCTTGTCGCATGCGGTATTGTCGCAATTCTCTTTCTTTTGGCATTCTGCTGGTTTGCAATTCTTGTCGTTACATGCTTTAGTTGTGCAGTTTGCTGTTTGAGGGCAGCTTTTTGTACTGTTACAAGGAGTATTAGCGTAAGCAGAAGCTGTTCCTGCCATTAGGGCTATTGCCAAAAGTGCGTTTGCAAATAATTTTTTCATGATTCAAATGCTTTTAAGTTAGTAAAATATCTTATATATAAATCACGATGATTGCATGTGAGCAATTATGTGATATTGCAAAGATATAGTAATAAATCTCATTCTAAAATAGAATAATATATAAAAAAAGATAGAAAAATACGCAATTAGGTTAAATAATGAAAGCGTAGTGCCATATATTGTTATATTTTCTCAATAAGAACCGTGGCATAAGCCGATATGCCTTCTTGGCGACCGGTAAAACCTAATTTTTCGGTGGTCGTGGCTTTTATGGAAATTTCATCAATTTCACATCCTATGCAACGGGCTAATTCTTGTTGCATGCTGGGTATATGAGGATTTATCTTTGGTTGCTCAGCGCAGATGGTGATGTCGGCATTGCCGAAGCTGTAGCCTTTATCTTTTAGTAGTGATACTACTTCGATTAGAAGTTTACGGCTGTCTATACCTTTAAATCGTGGATCGGTATCGGGAAAATGGTAGCCGATGTCACGTAAATTTGCCGCACCTAGCATGGCGTCGCAAAGGGCATGAGTAGCAACGTCAGCATCGCTATGACCTAACAAACCCAGTGAATGCGGTATTTTAATTCCGCACAACCATAATTCACGTCCTTCAACAAGTCTGTGAACATCAAATCCCATGCCTACACGTATTTTCATAATAATTTGAGTTGGTTGTTAAAATGTTTATCTTGCTCCGAAAAGGTCACGTAGCCCGTCCATATCGAATGTGAGCGAGAAACGCAATGTTTGGTCAAGCGGGCTACTTTGAGCTGTCGCTATCATATAAGCTGCGTCTAAACGAACTACGTTTAGCGCAAATCCCGCGCCAAGTCCGAAATATTGTCGATTACCTTTTGACTCGCTTTCGTGATAATATCCGCCACGCAAGAAGAATTGTTGGTTGTAGTTGTATTCAGCACCTATAGAGTAACTGATTTCCTTTAGTTCTTCACTGAATCCACCTGGGGCATCATTAAATGACTTGAATATACCCGAAATAGGTGACATGTCTTTCCATTCTTGCAATGCCTCTTCGTATTGCATTTGATCCTCGTAGTCGCTAAGCCTAGGTTTTGTAGGAACAAGCAATTTGTTGAAGTCTACCGATAGGGCTAGGTTGTGGTAGTCGGCAAGAGGGAACATGAACATTGTACCGAGTCTTAGGTTTGTGGGTAAGAACGCTGGCTCATTACCTCCATTGTAAGATATTTTTGTACCTATGTTTGAGATGTTCCAACCTAGTGACCATTGGCACTCGTTTCTTCCCACAATAGGATATGTGGTGTAGTATCCTGAGATGTCGGCGGCAAAAGCAGATGCACCTTTCATCTCGTCGCTAGAAGAAGATTCGTCGAAAGCCAGGTCGGAGTAAACGTAGCGTAATGCCACACCCATAGAGAAACTTTCAGACAATTTGCGTGAATATCCGAGGTCTAATGACATTTCAAATGGGTTCACGGTGTTGATACTTGCTCCGCTGTTGTCGTTCATGATGACTTCTCCCAATGAGAAATATCGTAGTGAAGCACTTATGGCTTGGTTGTCTTCGCTGCCCAATTTCCAATAGCCAGCTACGTTGGCTAGGTAGATGTCATTGACAAGTTTTCTCAACCAAGGTGTATAAGATATTGATACTCCAGCCTTGCTATATGCGAAAGCATATTTTGACGGATTCCAATATTGTGAGTTCGCATCGGGGTCGGTTGCAGCACCTAAGTCACCCATAGATGCCGCACGTGCATCGGGTGCAATAGTGTATGATGTCACACCTGTCGTGATAGGGTTGAACTCGTTTTTAGTTTGAGCAGATGCACTATATGATGTGGCGACAAGTGTTAAAACCGATAAGATGCCGAATCTAAATATCCTTTTCATTATAAAGCAGTTTGTTGTTTTGATATATAACTGCAATTTTAGCTAATTATTGTATTTGAGTTGTTAAAAGTAGGTTGTTAGTATTCCGTTAATTTCCTAATACAACCACCTTTGCAGGCTTAGAGCATCCATAGCCTTCGTTGCCGTAGAATGATGCGTGAATAGTGTATCTGCCAGCTTTAACTCTCGCTCCGTTATCATCGTTCATATTCCATGTAAATGTATTGCTTGATGAATCTTCGGAAAGGATAAGGTTACCCGCCGCATCACATATATTGAATGTCGCCGACTGCAAGTCGCTTTCAGCCGTAAGAGTCAGTTCTACGTTGTCACGTGTGACATCGCTAGATGCGCTTAATTCACATTCAAGACTAGGGTTGACCACGTAGAATATTATATCCTTTTGAGTGATATTTCCGGCAATGTCGCTTATTGAAATATGCAATGTGTGTCTGCCTGTCGTTAAATTGTATAATGTAACACCACCTTTAACCATTTTGCCGCTTTCTAACACTGTCAACATGTTGCTTACCGATGGTATGCTCTCCTTGCCGTTGTCTAGCGTTAGCTTCATCGAGCCTTGTACGTCGTTAGGTTTTGTGTTGATGGAATTATCATCGGTAGCCTCAATGTAGATTGTTGGATTGCTAGATGTGTAAACCGTCTTTTCAGCATTTTGTCCATCGATGAGAATCTCAGCTATTTTAGGAGCTTGAGAATCGTTGATGCTAGTTGTGGGGGTGAACTCGTTGATAATCAAGTTTTCGTTACTTCCGGCAACTAAGCGATTATCGTCGCTCTTAGCGAAGATTCTTATCAAGCCAGTTTCTCCCGCTGCTTTGCAATTGGTTGGTAGTGTCAAACTCACATTAAATGTACCGTTTGTCACGGTTCCTGTTACGTTGCATAACTTCTCACGAGGATAATAAGATTGGTAAACTACACTGTTTTCTTCTTCAGATTCTCTTATTTCCTTGAAGAATACCTTTTTGTCGTATATAGAGACGGTAACTTCTCCATTGAATGATGAATTAATATTGCCATCTTCGTTGCAAACAATACCAGTGATTGTCACTGCTGATGAGGGCGATACCGAAATGTTGCTTCCTAATGTTGTTCCGTTTATAGTGGTTACTTTGCAATGGTTGAGCGGGAAACGCACTTTTACGGCTGGGTCGCCAAATAGGATGAAACTTAATTTGTTGTAGTTATAGCTTTGCCCGAATGTTTTTTTAGCTTCCATACAAGCCTCACCTATGGTATTGTATTCGCCATTATTCTTTAATTGGAATAATTTACCCATTAAGGCTTTGTTTAATCGGTCGTTTTGTGTAGAATATACGGTGCGTGCTGCTGATAAAACTCCGATAGCACCGCCTTCGGGTGTCAAGATCATATCTTCGCTTATGGACATTTCATCGCCATCGAACAAACCTGTTTCGCATGATGCTATAGATAAGAATGGCAAGTGTGGGTAGTTTACATTTTTCACTTTTGTGCTTGTCCATAAAAGTCGGTATCCTTGTAAAGCGTTGGTTACAGCATGTCCTATATAAGTTCCAAACAAAACGCCTTCTTTAAGCAGTTGTTCTACTTTCTCGCGAGCCTTGTTTTCGGCACCATAATCCAAGTTGTCGCTTATGTCGGCTGTGTTGTACCATTCTTGGAATATTTTTTCGATTTTCATGGAATTGCCTCCGGTTGCTTCATCGATTGCTATTTCAATCCCTTCAGCTTGGAATGTGTGCAAATCGTTGTCACCATCATCCGACAATATCAGAACATTGTTGTGCCATGCTTCAGGAACAATGTCACTCATATATCGAATGGTCTTGTCGATAGCTTGCTCAGCTTCTGTCACTGTTCTTGCTGGTATTCTACCGATGCTTATGCTTAATAGATCGGTAGGAAGTGATTTCCCGGAGTTATCCTTTAAAAATCCGAAATAATCGTCGGTTACGTATGATGATACAGATCCGTTGCTGTCTAAACTCTGATAAGTGAGCAATTGGTTTTCGCTCTTTATGCCATGAATGCATCTATTGTCGAATGACCCACAACCGAGCAGTAGCATAAATTTCAGTTTGTCGGGATTGCGATCGAATAGCATTTTTAGGAATAACCTATAAGCTGTAGCGTCTTGCGCACCAGATGAAAACTCATTGAAAATATGATCTTCATCAACGGTAAGCACAGTAAGTCCGTCAATCGTATTATGAGCCTTAGCTAGTTTCTCGGCTTGAACTTTGAAGTTCTTAGGATAAATGATGACCATGTCAGGCGTTTCTGCCGCATGTAGATTTTGGTTGTCAATTTGCCCTTCTATAACAATGCTTTTAAGATTCTTGTCGGGATAGAATGCAACATATTTAGCCCATGTGTTTGAGTTCGTTTGCGAGAATGTAGCCTCGGTTTCGTTTAGTGTGAGAATGTTTTGTTTTGGGGCTTGTGCGTCGGTTACGTCCCAAACCATAACTCCGTTGGTGACATTCTTGATTACGACAAGGTCATTTAATGTCGGGCTTAAAAAAGCAAGTCTAGTTTGAACGCTGTCGGTCGGAATCTCGTTGCTCTTGCGGTAGGTTACTGAATAATAATCAAGTCTAGCAGAGTTAACGCCAGTACCGGTTACTGAGATTGATAGGTTGTAGCTATCGCTTGCGTTGCTAATGGTTGTTGTGCCTGTTGTTGTGCAGACTTCAAATTTTCTTGTGCTAGTCAACGCTTTCAATGTGCTAGATGCTAGCGAAACGCTTTGACCGTCTATTGATGAGCTTATCGTGCTGTTGCTGTCGGCGTTTCCTCCTACGGATAGGGCTAGGGTGATAGGTTTGCCAGCAACAAGATTAGGCATCTTGAAAGAGAAATTATTGGTGCTCAACAAGTCTTCTCCATAGAATGTTTTACCGCTATTGATGAAAGAGAATAGCTCGTTGTTGTAGTAAACATAGTCATAACATTCCTCAATGCGGTTGGTTGCCATTTCTTCCGAACCGCTTATTTGTTCTACCGTCATAGGTTGGTAATTGTTGCTATCGGTCAGGAAATAATAGCCATATTTTGAATAAGGGTTTATTTCACCTATAAAATAAGGAGCGTTGCTTGTGGTATTTGCGTTTATCTTGGTTGCTCCATTTGCGAAAAATATGATTTTTCCGTTATGCACTAGTGTTGGTATTTGGGCAATGTCATCAGGTAAATCGGCAGTTAATACCTCAGCCAATACGTTGCCACCGTACCCGAAGATTTTCACGTTGTTTGGGTCAGTGAATCCCATTTCACTAAGCTGAGAGCTTGTGATTTCGTGTACGCCAGTTTCTGAAACTCTGATTTTCACCCAGTGCCCAGTGGCAAGTTTTGAACTTGTGGCGAAATGTGTAGTTGGTAACGCCATTAACTGTGGCGATGTTGAAAGAATCGCCAATAGAGTAACAATGCTTACTATTTTTTTTAGCCTCATGGTTCTAAAATATATTGTTTCATTTCACCTTGAAATGAAGTAGTTCCGTATTTCCTAAATTTCCTATAATTGTATCGTTGATGGATAAATCAAAACACTTGTTGCCGTATCCAGTGAATAAGATGTCGCCAATCTTAAAAGTGTAGTACTTGCTCAATTCCTCTATCAAAGAATCTATATCCATAGTCATGTCGCATAATCGGGTGGTGATTGGGTCGCCTTCGTTCAACGTGACACTGAAAACTTCGTTTCCTTCGATGTGTAAATTTTTGATAGGAACAAACTCTCCTAATACAGCCGATCCGTCGAATGAGTGGGTGATAGAGCAAACCTCTGCTAATTTAGAGGTGTCTTTTAAGCCCGATGCCTCTATGCACAATCCCACAGTCACCGCATCGTAATATCTGGGAGCAAAGCGTTTCGCTATATTTTTACCTAAGCGGTTTATCCTCACGACTAGTGAGGGGCGAGCTGTGAAACGCTCTGCAAAATCTGGAAGAAACAAGGGCTTTCCGTCTTTAAGAAGGGATGAATCAGCCATGAGGTATACCGATGTCGGCTCCTCTGCGTTAGTGATATAGTTCCCTTTTATTCCTATTACCTTCATTGTTTCCTGTCGTTGTTGGCTTTTGCCGTCTTAGCGATTCCGCTTTCTTGCATTCTGTTATATATTAGTGCCAAGTGCGCATATATAGATGTATTCTGTATGACAATATCTTCGGGTGCTTTAATTCTATAAGGTGTGAAGTTCCAAATAGCTCTAATTCCGCTAGCAATCATCATGTCGGTAGCCTCTTGGGCATGTTCTACAGGTACAGCTAGCACACCGATGGTGGCGTTGGTCTGTTTTTGGCACGATTCCATGTCGTTGATGTTGTAGATAGGGACACCGCAGATGTTTGTGCCTATAATATCTTCCTTGATGTCGAAGCCCGCTATGATGTTAAGACCGTATTGCGACAATCCCGAATCTTGGATGAGCGCTCCGCCTAGGCTTCCTACACCGACCATAAATGCGTTGTGGACTTCTTTGAATCCAAGAAAGTAAGCCAGCTCATGCACCAGCATTTTCACTCCATATCCAATGCGGGTTTTGCCCTTGATATTCAAGAACGACAAATCTTTGGCTATCTGTGAAGCATCCACTTTAATCTCTTTTGATATTTGAGTGGACGACACAAACTCCACATTCTGGCTAAGCAAAAGATTCACATAGGCAAGATACCAAGGTAAACGCCGTAGCGTTGGCTCTGGCAATATGGTTTTCGTTATATGTCGTTCGTCTGCCATTTTGGGATTGAAATATTATGCAATGTGCAAAAATACAAATTATTATCAATCCCAACAAATTTTTAACTTTTATGGTGCCGTGGGTAGGTACTGCTAGCTGTGGTATGGTGATGTGAACTAGCCATATTTGACGAAATGTGAATATTTTTTTTGAAAGTGGCTTTGACGTTTTGGAAAAATGTTGTAACTTTGTGCCTTGATTCCGAATAGGCTCTAAATTAAGTGATTTGGCATAGTGTCGAATCCGCCTCACGGGCTAACTTTTAATAAGTTCATTAAGTAAATGTACGCAATTGTAGAAATCCAAGGACAGCAATTTAAGGCGGAGGCTGGAAAATTTTTGTATGTCAACTATCTCGGCGACCAAGCAAAGGCTGGTGATTCAGTAGAATTTAACAAGGTTCTTTTGGTAGATGCCGACGGTGCTATTAAAGTAGGCGCGCCTACCGTTGAAGGTGCAAAAGTTGTATGCGAAGTAGCTGAAACTCTAGTAAAGGGTGATAAGGTACTAGTATTCAAGAAAAAGAGAAGAAAAGGTTATCGTCGTTTGAACGGACACCGCCAGTACTTCTCAAAAGTTGTGATTAAAGACGTTATTGCTTAACCCCTAAAAATTTTAAAGAAATGGCACATAAAAAAGGTGTAGGTAGTTCTAAGAACGGTCGTGAATCAGAAAGCAAACGACTAGGCGTTAAAATTTTTGGTGGTCAATTTGCTAAAGCTGGTAATATCATCAAGCGTCAACGTGGTACAGTTCACCACCCAGGTGAAAACGTTGGCATGGGTAAAGACCACACTTTGTATGCTTTGATTGACGGTACAGTAGCTTTCGTTACTAAGGCTAACCGTAAGTATGTCAAAGTTGAACCTATTGCTGAAAGCGCAAACTAATTAACGCAATTCCCTATCATTGGGTAGGGCGCAATAAGAATAAGGTATTTTGGGTGTGCCGCTATGTGCGACATACCCTTTTTTATTAGAGCATTTAATGAGTCGGCTTTAAAAATCAAGTGTATATGAGTGTTTTGGTAGTTTCTGTGTTGGTTGCATATTTTTTAATGTTGCTGTTGGTTTCCCATGCCATGTTAAAGAAGTCGGATAATGAGAACGGTTCATTTTTTATGGCGGGAAGAAATGCGTCGTGGTGGATGGTGTCTATAGGTATGATAGGTGCTTCGGTGAGCGGCGTGAGTTTCTTGTCTGTTCCAGGAATGGTGAAAGGCATCGGGTTCTTATATTTGCAGACTGCATTAGGGTTTATTCTTGGGTATGTGTTGATTGCTAAAGTTTTGTTACCTGTGTATTATAAATTGTCAACACCTAGCATATATGAGTACCTGAACATTCGTTTCGGTGTGATGTCATATAAAACAGGTGCTTGCTTTTTCTTGTTGTCTAAGCTATTTGCCACAGCAGCAAAAGTGTACGTCGTAGTTCTTGTTCTGCAAACGTTGGCTTTTGATGCCTTAGGGCTACCGTTTTATGTTAGCACGACTCTTATTGTGGCTATGATATGGTTATATACCAAGAATGGTGGTTTACGCACTATAGTGTTGACCGACTTGTTGCAAACAGTTTTTATGGTTCTCGCATTGGTGCTGATAATCATATTTTTGGTTGGTGAGTTGGGGCTGGATTTTGATGGTCTTGTCGGTTTGATTGTCGATAGCCAGTGGTCGCAATTTGTTGAGCTTGATGACTGGGCTAGTAAGCAACATTTTGTAAAGCAATTCTTTTCGGGTGTGTTCATCGCATTGGTGATGACTGGATTAGATCAGGATATGATACAAAAGAATAGGGCGATACGCACGCTTGAGCAGTCACAGCGTAATATGTATTGGTATGGTTCAGCATTTGTTCCGTTGAATTTCTTGTTTTTGTTGTTGGGATTGTTGATGTTGCAATATGCTGCAGTGAATGGTATAGAATTACCTGCAAAAACCGATGGATTTCTTCCCTTTTTCGTTAGTGAAGGGTATTTCGGAGTGTTTGTGTCGGTGTGTTTTGTTGTTGGTGTAGTTTCTGCTACGTTTTCTAGTGCCGATTCCTCGTTGGCATCGCTCACTACATCATTTTGTGTGGATATTGCAGAAAAAGAGTATAACGTTAAGTTGCGTAAGGTGTCGCATGTGGTCTTCAGCTTGCTTCTGGTACTTTTGGTGTGCTTGTTTGATTCGATTAACGATAAGTCGTTGATAGACTTGATATATACTTTAGTCTCATATACTTATGGCCCGTTATTGGGACTATATGCTTTCGGACTTTTTACTCATAGAAAGGCGAACGACCGTATTGTTCCATTTATAGCAGTCACATCGCCCGTAGCGTGTTATGCTTTAGACTCGTGGTGTAAATCATCGGTTGGTTATAATTTCGGTTATGAATTGCTTATGTTGAATGGAACAATAACTTTCTTGGGCCTTTTCGTTTTTTCAAAACCAGAAAAGTACAGTCAAACTGCTTCCAAATGAAATAGTGTGTGTTTGCTCTCTTAGTTCTAAGATTAATTATTAGACAGTTTATAATACAAAATATGTGATTGCGAAGATTTTTTGCAAAAAATGATATACGCTTAGATATAGGTTGGTATAAATGATGTTGATGGTTCGGTATGGAATATTTAATAGGGGGAAGAACTTTGATTTTTGGCATTTTCAATATAAAAGCATAAATTTGTAACTATATTATATAGAATGTTAGATGATGAAAAGAATAGGTTTGTTTTTCGCAGTTTTATCATTTGTGTCGATTAATATGTTCGGCGATATAGTGATTAAAGATTGGGGCGATGAGTCGAAGATGGATACGTTGTCATACGCTTCTGGTGTTAATGTAGCTTACGGCATGAATAGCCAGTTGAGTTATTTGCCGCTAGATTTTAAGATATTGGAAGAGGCTGTTTGCAATATTGCTTTAGATGCAATGACCTTGGAGGAGGATAGCTTGACTATTAGCGAAGAACAGGCAATGTCGATATTGAATGATTATATGGGTCATAAATATCCTAGCCGGTTGAAGGCTTGTAAGGATGCTCTTGATTCAGTCAAAGTGGCTGACGAGAATGCTTATATCAGGTCGAATATGTTTGAATCGGATTATGAGCGTGCGTTGGTGTCGAAAGCGTTCGGTATGAGTTTGGGACGAGGTATATATAAAAGTCCTATGCCTGTACAATTGTATTGGGTGCTTCAAGGTATGCGTGACATGCGTGCAGGGAAGGCTATCATGACCAATGAGAAAGCAGTTTCTCATATCAACCATTTCATGACAGTGACTAGACATGAGGTTGCAAAGAAGAAGGCTAGTGAATGGCTGTCACAAGTGGCTCATACTAAGGGAGTCAAGGCATTGCCGTCGGGATTGTTATACCAGATTGTAGCCAAGGGTGATGCCACTATGATGCCTACTTCTGATAGCGATAGAGTGACTGTACATTACAAGGGAACTAAGCAGAATGGTGATGTGTTTGACGATAGCTATAAACGTGGCAAACCTGCATCGTTTCAACTTAGTCAAGTCATAAAAGGGTGGACCGAGGGAATGAAATTAATAGGCAAGGGCGGAAAGGTGACACTTTGGATTCCTTATAATTTAGCCTATGGAACTAGAGGCGCAGGCGATGCTATCGCTCCTTATGAGGCTTTAAGGTTTGATATTGAATTAATTGATGTGCAACATCAGTCAGTAATAAAATAATTTGTTATGCTTAGTTTTATAACGTGGACATTCTGGCCAGAACTGATAAGCTCACCAGTAACCGTGCGTTGGTATGGATTGATGTTTGCAATCGGTTTCTGGATTGGTTATGAGATAGTGTGGAGAATGTTTCGTCATGAGGGCGCTCCTGAGAAGTGGATCGGTTCTCTGTTTATATATGTTGCAGTTGCCACTATGGTTGGAGCAAGGCTCGGTCATGTGTTTTTCTATGATTGGGAAACCTATTCGCATAATTTATTAGCCATTTTTAAGACATGGGAAGGCGGTCTAGCCAGTCATGGCGGTGCTATAGGCATAATAGTGGCTATTTTCCTATATTCTAAATTCGTAACGAAGAAAAGTCCGTTGTGGACATTTGACAAGTTGGTTGTGCCTATCGCATTTGTCGGAGCATTGATAAGATTGGGCAATTTGTTCAATCATGAAATATATGGCGGTCCTACCAGTTTGCCTTGGGGATTCAGGTTTGTTGACAATGTGGGAGCATGGTTGCATGGAGCAGAGCCTATTTTCACGGTACCTTGCCACCCGACGCAATTATATGAGGCGGGATGCTATTTGTTACTTTTCGTTTTGTTGATGCTGATGTATTGGAAATGGAATGCGCAACGCCGTCCCGGGCTTATTTTTGGTGTGTTTTTCACAGTGCTTTTCGGGGCTAGATTCTTGATAGAATATGTGAAAAATGTGCAAGAGCCTTGGGAAATAGGTATGCGTGAGGCAATAGGTATGGATATGGGGCAGGTGTTGAGTCTTCCGTTTATTGTGGTAGGCGTGTGGCTTATAGTTAGAGCCTTACGCCGTCCATCAGTCGATATGAAATTTCCTAATAAATTCTCCGGTTCAAAATAATTCACGCAAACTTATGTGCCCGTAAAATTGCGAGTACAGATAATAAAAATTTTGTATACCTAGGTCACATGTTGGGCTAGGTATTTGTTTTCTAATAGATTCTGCAACATGTGTCCTTGAATTGCATATCCTTTTATTACCTTTGCTTTGATAATTACCAAAATATATTCGTAGGAGATATGGAAAATTTTGCATCAATAGATTTTGAAACCGCAAATAAAGAGCGTACAAGCGTATGCAGTGTTGGAGTGGTGATTGTGAGGGGTGGAGAAATAGTAGATACCTTCTATTCCCTTATCCGACCTGAACCAAATTATTATAATTATTGGTGTACTCAAGTTCATGGCATTACCCATAATGATACTGATTCTG